>JANLUW010000484.1:0-37685 GCA_031363645.1 Rhizobacter sp.
TTGCGTAACAAAGCGAGTTGGTCCCGGTCGAGGCTGGCGCCGACCAGCAGGCTGACGCTTTTGCGAGCCAGCAAGCCAGCCGAGGCGATCAGAACCAGCCCGATCAGAACCGAGGCCGCAGGGTCGAAGTACGGGTTCTGAAAGGCATGGCTGAAACCCACACCCAAGGCTGCGATGGCAATGCCGATCAAGGCGGCGGAGTCTTCGACGAACACGGTGAACACCAGAACGTCCATGTCGCGCTGCGAGGCACGCCACAGACTTTCACCGGCACGCCGATGTCTGTCGAGTTCCTTCTGCGACACGCGCCAGCTGTAGCCCTGGAACACCGCTGCGACAGCCAGCACAAGTGTAGTTCCATGTCGGATCGGCGAGCACAGGCGGTTCGGTCAGGCTGATGATGCCTTCATAGACGGAGACACCACCGCCGATCGAGAAGACCGACAGCGCCACGATCAGCGACCACACGTAGGTCGTCTTGCCGTAGCCGAAGGGATGCCACTCGTCAACGGCGCGTTGGCTGCTTCGCACGCCATACAACAGCAGCAGTTCGTTGCCGGTGTCGACGAGCGAATGCACGCCCTCGGTCAGCATGGCCGAACTGCCGGTGATGGCGGCGACGAGGAACTTGGCTACTGCAATCGCCACATCACCTGCGATGGCCACGTAGAGCACCCGTCGTGAGCCTGCGCCGGACTTGAAGCCAGGGTGAAGGGGAACCTCAGTGCCCACGGCGACCACTCACCTGCGGCAGTGGCGGACGGCGCATCGCAGTGTTCCGCGCGCAGGTCATGCGGCGACGATCCGCTGAGTCTGTCCGTCAGACGGCAGCATTGGGTGGCCCGGCTCTAAGGGCACGCGTTCGGCGGCCTCAAAGGCCACGCGCAGGGCGCGCGCGTCGCACAGCGCATGGTGGTGGCCTATCGGCGCTTGAGCCTGAGCCTTGTAATAGGCCTCGGCTGCGAGTTTGCCGGCATCGAAGCCCGTGATTCCGTAGACGTTCACCGGGTGGATGCGGCGCCGTATCGATTCCCAGCCTGACGCCCCGATGGCCCCGGTGTCTTTGACGGCCATGTCCACGAGTTCCCAGTCGAGCTCGTAGCCGTAGGCGAGCTCGACGAACTCGCCGGCGTCCAGGCCCGCCGCCAAGTGGCCCAGGAACGATAGAAGGCGGCCGCCCAGCTCTGCATAGCTGCATGCGGCACCAGCGATCTTGCCGAACTGCGGGAGCACGGCACCCAGGCCGAACCAACCGGTGGCGTGGACACGATCAGGATCCGTGACTTCTGCATAGAACTCCCGACTGATCCCACGTTCAGCCACCACGCCGACGGAGAGCAGTCGGGGCCGGATGACGAGGTCGGTGAATTCGGTATCGAGAAAGGCGAGCACGGCGAGACCTGCAGGGGGATGCGCGCAACGACTTGTCGAGCGCGGCCATGCCTTTGAGGAGCAGCCGGCGTACCGCACCATGACACGGCTTGGCTCTTTGTTCGGTGCGCTGCCGCACTCCGGCCGCAGGCACTGGAACGGCGACATGAAATCTCATGGTCAGCGCAGCTCAGGGTGCGCCATCGAACAGACCTGATGAACCACAGCGCGCAGGCTGCGTCTTCCAGACAACCCAGGCCTTGCCGGCTGCGCATGTCCATCGCAGCCTGCAGGGCCGATCCATTTCAGGAGTCCATCCGATGCTCTTCGACAAGTTCTCTGCCCGCTCGCTGCACTTGGCCAACCACATGGTGATGGCGCCAATGACGCGCAGCCGGGCGACACCCGCACACACGCCGGATGCATTGATGGCGACCTACTACGGCCAGCGTGCGACGGCCGGTCTGATCATCACCGAAGGCACATCGCCCAGCCCCAACGGCCTGGGCTACCCACGCATTCCCGGGCTGTACGACGCAGCGCAGGTCAGCGCCTGGAGGGACACGACCGCGGCTGTCCACGCGCAAGGTGGCAAGATCTTCGTGCAGTTCATGCACTACGGCCGCGTGGCGCACGTTGCCAATCTGCCGAAGGGTGCCGAGGTGCTCGGGCCGGGCACGGCGGTATGCCCGGGCGAGATGTACACCGACACCTTGGGCATGCAGCCCTACAGCCCGCCGCGCGCGATGCTCGATGCCGACATCGCGCATGTCGTGAAGGAGCACGTGACGGCCGCGAAGCTTGCGCTGGATGCCGGATTCGACGGCGTCGAGTTGCACGGCGCCAACGGCTACCTGATCGAGCAGTTCCTGAACCCGCTCATCAATACGCGGACCGACGGATACGGCGGCAGCATCGACGCCCGCAACCGCCTGGCGCTGGAGATCGCACGTGCCACGGTTTCGGCCATCGGCCGCGACCGGGTCGGGATCCGGCTCTCTCCCTACGGCGTGTTCAACGGCACCGGCGAGTTTCCCGAGGTGCAAACGCAATACCTGGCGCTGGCCAAGGAGCTGTCGGCGCTCGGCCTGATCTATCTGCACCTGGTCGATCACTCGGCCATGGGTGCACCGCCGGTACCGGCTGATTTCAAGCTGAAGCTGCGCGCAGCCTTCGACGGTCTGTTCATCCTTTCAGGGGGCTTCGACCATGCGAGCGCGGAGAAGGCCTTGCTTGAGAAGCGCGGCGACCTGATCGCCTTCGGTCGCCCGTTCCTGGCCAACCCGGATCTCGTCGCGCGCATGCGCAAGGACGCGCCGCTGAACGCGCCGGACATGGCCACTTTCTACGTGCCCGGCGCCAAGGGCTACACGGACTATCCCGCTCTTGCGGCCTGACTCACGAACACCAAAGGACACATCACCATGGCCTATCAAAGCGTCAACCCCAACGACGGCAAGCTGCTCAAGAGCTTCGAGCACATGAGCAACATCGAACTCGATCAGGCGCTGACGGCGGCTGAGACCTGCTTCCAGACCTGGAAGCACAAGAGTTACGCCGAGCGCGCCGTCATCGTCAACAAGGCCGCGGCGCTGCTGCACGCCCATGTCGATGATTTCGCCAGACTTGAAACCTTGGAGATGGGCAAGCGCATCAATGAGGCGCGGGGTGAAGTCGGATTCAGCGGCGACATCCTGGCCTATTACGCCCGGCATGCCGAGTCTTTCCTGGCGCCCGCCAAGCTGCACCCCAAGGTCGGCGAGGCCCACATGGAAAGCTCACCCACCGGCGTGCTGTTCTGCATCGAGCCCTGGAACTTCCCGTACTACCAACTGGCCCGCGTGGCCGGCCCGCAGCTGATGGCGGGCAACGTGCTGGTGGTCAAGCACGCCGGCTGCGTGCCGCAATGCGCCATCGCCTTCGAGAAGCTGTTGCTCGACGCTGGCGCGCCGGTCGGTGCATACACCAACCTGCTCATTTCCTACGAACAGTCCGACCGTGTGATCGATGACCCGCGCATCAAGGGCGTGGCCCTGACCGGCAGCGTCGCCGCCGGTCGCAGCGTGGCGGCCCGTGCCGGCCAGAACCTGAAGAAGTCCACCATGGAACTCGGCGGCAGCGACGCCTTCATCGTGCTCGACGATGCCGACCTCGAAAAGACCATTCCGTGGGCCGTCTGGGGCCGCATGTTCAACGGCGGCCAGACCTGCTGCGCGGCCAAGCGATTCATCGTGCTCGATTCGATCGCCGACAAGTTCCTGGCGAAGTTCAAGACTGCGCTGGAAGCCCTGAAGCCAGGCGATCCGATGGACGAGAAGACCACGCACGGCCCACTCTCCACCGAAGCCGCGCTGATTCAGCTTCTCGCGCAAGTCGATGCTGCCGTGAAGGGCGGTGCCAAGCTGCTGATGGGCGGCAAGCGCATCGATCGACCGGGATCGTTCATGCAGACCACGATCCTCACCGACATCAAGCCGGGCAATCCAGCCTTCCGCGACGAGTTCTTCGGCCCGGTGGTGTCGTTCTACCGCGTGAAGAGCGAAGACGAGGCCATCGCACTGGCCAACGACTCCGACTTCGGCCTGGGCGGCTCGGTGTGGACCAAGGACGAAGCGCGTGGCAAGCGCGTGGCCAGCCGGGTCGACGCCGGGATGATGTTCGTCAACAACATCGACTGGGCCGATGCCGAGCTGCCTTTCGGCGGCATCAAGTACTCGGGCTACGGCCGCGAACTGGGCAACATGGGCATCCAGGAGTTCGTCAACAAGAAGCTCGTTCGCACCGGGCACATCGCTGCGCCGGTCTGAATTCCAAGGAACCTCCATGAACACCAAAGTCAGCAATTCCATCGTTACCGAACCGCCGGCCTGGTTCATCACCGGCTGCTCCACCGGCTTCGGCCTGGAACTGGCCAAGCAGGCCATCGAACACGGCTATCGCACGGTGATGACCGCACGCGATCCAGCCAAGCTCGAAGGCTACGGCGCGACCGACAACGTTCTCGTGCTGAAGCTCGACGTGACCCAGCCGGATCAGGTCGCCGCAGCCGTCAAGGCGGCCGAGGCGCGCTTCGGTGCCATCGACGTGCTGGTGAACAACGCCGGCATCGGCTACTTTGCCGCCATCGAGGAAGGCGAAGAGGCCGAGGTGCGCAAGATGTTCGAGGTCAACGTGTTCGGTCTGAATCGCATGATCCAGACCGTGCTGCCCGGCATGCGCAAGCGGCGCAGCGGCTGCATCGTCAACTTCTCGTCGATCGGCGGCATCAAGGCCTTTCCGGCCCTCGGCCACTACAACGCGACCAAATTCGCGGTGGAAGGCTTGTCCGAAGCCTTGTGGCAGGAAGTCGAGCCCTTGGGCATCCGCGTGACGCTGGTCGAGCCCAGCGGCTTCCGCACCGACTGGGCCGGGCGTTCGGCCAATGAAAGCGCGCGTCAGATCGACGACTACATGGCTACGGCCGGCAACGTTCGTGCTGGCCTACGGGCGGTATCCGGCAAGCAGGCCGGCGACCCGCTTCGAGCGGCCAAGGCGGTCGTCAAGGCGGTGGCTTCGGGCACCCCGCCGCACCACCTGCTGCTTGGCAACGACGCCTTCGACGGCGCGATGGCCAAGCTCGACGAGTTGCGCAAGGACTTCGCAGCCGGAGAGGCCGTTGCGCGTGCCGCCGATTTCCCGAAGGCGAAAGCGGCCGCCCTGGCCTGAGCCTGCAGCCCTTGCCTGGAGTCGGCTGCATGAAGAACTGGACGATTCGGGAGATGGCCTCGCAGCAAGGGCGTCTGGCGGTCATCACGGGTGCAACTGGCGGCCTGGGCTACGAGACGGCCTTGGCATTGGCGGGTGCCGGTGCGCGGGTCGTCCTGACCGGGCGCAACCCATCCAAGGGCGCAGCCGCGTTGCAGCGCATCCGTGCTGTTCACGCCGGCGCTGACATCCGCTACGACACGCTGGACCTCGCCAGCCTGGCGTCGATCCAGGACTTCGCCGAGCGCTTCAAGCGCCAGCACGACGCACTGGACATCCTCGTCAACAACGGTGGCGTCATGGCACCGCCCACGCGACGGGTGACGGCCGATGGCTTCGAGTTGCAGTTCGGCACGAACTACCTCAGCCACTTCGCCTTGACCGCGCAACTCCTGCCGCTGCTGACGCAGGGCCGGCGCGCGCGGGTGGTCAACCTGAGCAGCATGGCCCATCGCTTTGGGGCGGCCATCCACTTCGACGATCTGAACTGGCAGCACGGCTACAGAGCCTTCGCGGCCTACGGCCAGTCCAAGCTGGCGATGCTGATGTTCACGTTCGAGTTGCAGCGCCGCAGCGATGAGCACGGGTGGGGGTTGCTCAGCCTGGCCGCACATCCTGGCCTGGCCGCGACGGCACTGCTGCAAAACGGGCAACGCCTGGGCGGTAACAGCAAGGACAAGGGCAAGGCGGGATGGATCGAGACCTTCAGCAGCTGGATGCCATCGGTGCTGGCGCAGTCGGCCAGCGATGGCGCGCTGCCCACGCTGTACGCGGCCACCTCGCCAGACGCCGCGCGTGCGGGCTACTACGGCCCCACCGGGTTCATGGAATTCAAGGGCCCCGTTGGCGAAGCCACGGTGGCGCCGGGCGCCCGGGATCAGGCCATGGCCGCCAAGCTCTGGGCGGTCTCCGAGAGCTTGACGGGCATGCGTTGGGCGGCAGCGCCAGTGATGACCGAGCGGAGCTTCGCTTGACTGACTCGACGAAGGCCATGCTCGACTGCCGCACGGCCCTGCTCACCGCCAAGCAGATGGCGCAAGCGGATCGATTGACCTTGGCGTCCGGGATCAGCGGCACCGCGCTGATGGAAAACGCCGGTCGCCCCGTGGCGCTGGCCATCATGCAACGTTGGACGCCGCGCCCGGTGCTGGTGCTGTGCGGCCCTGGCAGCAACGGCGGCGATGGCTTCGTGGTGGCGCGCCGCCTGGCGGAAGCCGACTGGCCGGTGCGGGTGGCCTTGCTGGTGCCGCGCGAGAACCTGCGAGGCGAAGCGGCGCATCACGCAGCGCTGTGGCGCGGGCCGGTCGAGCCGTTGACTTCCGCGGCGCTGGACGGGGCCCAGGTGGTCGTCGATGCGATCTTCGGCGCGGGTCTGAGCAGAGCCCTGGAAGGCGCAGCAGCACAGACGCTGGCCGAAGCTGCAGCGCGGAAGATGACAATCGTCGCCGTCGATGTCCCGAGTGGCCTGATGGGTGACACGGGCGCCAATGTGGGTGCCGTGCCCTGCGTGCTGACAGTGACCTGCTTCCGCAAGAAGCCCGGCCATCTGCTGCAACCGGGCAGATGCCTGTGCGGCGAACTGATCGTGGCTGATATCGGCACGCCCGCATCGGTGTTCGACGAGGTCCGGCCCGACACCTTCGAGAACGATCCCGCGCTGTGGCTCGACGCGCTACCGGCGCTGCAGGCAGATGGCAACAAATACAGCCGCGGACATGCGCTGGTCTGGGGCGGATGGCCGACGACAGGCGCGGCGCGCATGGCCGCCCGCGCAGCCGCAAGGGTGGGTGCCGGCCTGACCACCGTCGCCGTGCCCGAGGCTGCGCTGCCGGTCTACGCGGCAGCGCTGACCAGCGTGATGGTGAGCCCGGTCGGAAGGCCCGAAGACCTCGAGAAATTGCTGGCTGACAGCCGCATCACAGGGCTGCTGATTGGCCCGGGCGCAGGCCTCGGGCCGGACACCCGTGCGCGTGTGTTCGCGATGCTGAAGACCGGACGAGCGACCGTGCTCGATGCCGATGCGCTGTCGACCTTCAAGGACGACCCGCGTGCGCTGTTCAGCGCCGTCACTGAAAGCCGCGCCGGCGCTTGTGTGTTGACCCCGCACGAAGGCGAATTTGCCCGGCTGTTCGAAGGTGTCGTCGACACGCGTAGCGACAAACTCACCCGCGCCCGCGCTGCCGCGCGTGCCAGCGGTGTCATCGTTGTGCTCAAGGGCAGCGACACCGTGATCGCCGCGCCCGATGGCCGCGCCATCATCAACGCCAACGCGCCGCCAACCCTGGCCACCGCCGGCGCGGGCGACGTGCTGGCGGGCATGCTGCTGGGCTTGCTGGCGCAGGGGATGGAGCCATTCCTGGCCGCAGCCGCTGCGGTGTGGCTGCACGGCGCGGCAGCAGCGCACTTCGGCCCCGGCCTGTTGGCGGAGGACCTGCCCGACCGCTTGCCGGCCGTCTTTCGCCGTCTGGCCAGAGAAGCCGCTGTGCGCAATGCGACTCCCAGGGTCACTCAGTCACCCCACGATTCGAACGCAAGCACCCGATGAACAAGATCACCATCACCTTGAACGGCCCCTACCTCGTGCAGGGCGCGATGCCGCTGGCCCACCAGCACATCGTCACCAATCCGCAGGGCGAGTCGCTGTCCTGGCGTGAAGGCAAGACCGTCGCAGCGCCGGCCACCGATCGTTATGCCTTGTGTCGCTGCGGCCAGTCAGCCACCAAGCCGTTCTGCGACGGCGCGCACCAGCGAGTCGGCTTCGATGGGACCGAGGTGGCGAGCCGCGAGCCTTACGACGTCCAGGCCGAGCACATCGAAGGTCCGACCCTGGTACTCGACGACGCGAAGGCGCTGTGCGCGTTTGCGCGCTTCTGCGACCCCAAGGGGCAGGTGTGGCACCTCGTGCTCGAAAGCGACCAGCCCGCCGCGGCCGTTCTCGTCGAGCAGCAGATCGGCGATTGCCCCGGCGGTCGCCTGCGCGCCCGCCAACGTGCGCAAGCGCAGTCTGGCGGCCACGCCGTCGAGCCGCACTTCGAGCCCTCCATCGGCCTGGTGCAAGACACCGCCAAGAACGTCAGCGGGCCACTGTGGGTGCGCGGCGGCGTCGAGGTGTTCAGCGCCGATGGCAGCGCTTATGAGGTTCGAAACCGCGTCGCGCTGTGCCGCTGCGGCGCGTCGGGCAACAAGCCGTTTTGCGATGGCTCGCATGTCTCGTCCGGCTTCAACGACGCCAACTGAGGGCGCGCCATGCATGCGATGGTGTTGAAGCAAGTGGGCAGTCCTCTGCAGTGGACCGAACTGCCCGACAGGCAGCCCGGGCCGGGCGAGATTCGCGTCAAGGTGTCGGCTTGCGGCGTGTGTCGCACTGATCTGCATGTCGTCGATGGCGAACTCCCGCATCCACAGGTTCCCATCATCCCGGGCCATGAGATCGTCGGCCGCATCGATGCCATCGGTTCTGGCGTCGAAGGGCTGACGCTTGGCCAGCGCGTCGGCATCCCGTGGCTGGGCCACACCTGCGGCGTCTGCACCTACTGCAAGATGCAGCGAGAAAACCTGTGTGACCGCCCGCTGTTCACAGGCTACACGCGCGATGGCGGCTTCGCCACGGCCACCGTCGCCGATGCGCGTTTCGCGTTTCCTCTGGGTGAGGAGGGCAGCGACGAATCGCTGGCGCCCTTGCTCTGCGCGGGCCTGATCGGCTGGCGCGCACTCGGCATCGCGGGCGACGCGAAGAACCTCGGCTTGTACGGGTTTGGTGCCGCCGCTCACATCCTTGCGCAAGTGGCGCGCTGGCAAGGGCGCTCGGTGTTCGCCTTCACCCGGCCTGGCGACCATGCGACACAGGAATTCGCGCGCAGCCTGGGTGCGGTGTGGGCCGGTGGTTCCGACGAGATGCCGCCGCAGTTGCTGGATGCGGCCATCATCTTCGCCACCGTCGGTGGCCTCGTGCCGATGGCACTGAAGGCGGTGCGCAAGGGCGGCCGAGTGGTCTGCGCCGGCATCCACATGAGCGACATCCCAAGCTTCCCCTACAGCCTTCTGTGGGAAGAACGCCAGTTGCTGTCGGTCGCCAACCTCACGCGCCAGGATGGGCTCGACTTCCTGCGCCAAGTGCCGCAGATGGGCATCGTGACGAAGACCACGCGCTACCCCATGCAGCAGGCCAATCAGGCCCTTGCCGATCTGCGTGCCGGCCGATTCGAAGGGGCTGCCGTGCTGGTTCCATGAAGCCAGGTCGGCTCAGGTCGGGACCCGGATGCCAACGAACTGGTGGTACTTGACGAAGTGCTTGCGGGCCAGCGCGACGAGTTGGTTTTCGGTCGGGTAGTCCACCACCTCGTAGCCCACGATGCGCGCAGCCGTCAGCGGCCGGTGCTTGTCCACGTAGTGACGGAAGTCGGCGAGCCCGGTGTGCCCGCCTGTGACCAGCACTTCGGCGATGCCATCGAGTGCATCGCAGACCTGGCCGAAGAATTCGTGTTCAGTGCGCACGCCGCTGTGGTGTTCGCGGGTGAACTTCAGGTGCTGGTGCACCTTGTGCTCCACCACATGTTCGGATGCGAATTGCAGAACTTCTGCAGACTGATGATCGACGAAGGCAACCGCGTGATACAGGCTCATGGGAAGGATTTCCGTTCGTTAAGGGTCTGGCATGCGGCGCAGCGCAGGGCCTGTGGTTCCAGCTGCAGCCGATCGAAAGGGATGGCAAGCTGGCAATCGATGCACAGGCCATAGTCAGCGTGGTGGACGCGTTGCAGGGCGTCGCTGATGGCGTTGAACTCATCGCTGTCGATGTCCGAAACGATGCCTTCGACTTCATGCTCGCCAGACCGCTGGGACGCGTCGTCGGCATCCTGAAGCAGCGTCTGGCGCGCCGATTCCACCTGCGACTGGCCTTGCAGCTGCGATTCGCGCTCGCGCTCCAGTTCAACGAGTCGGGATTCCAACAGCTTGGCCAGCACGACACGTTGATCCTGCGAAAGGTGGGTTGCGGTTGGCATCCAATGGACTCGAAATGGAAAGCAGACGAGAAAGGTAACGCGCGCAGGTGCACGAGTCTGTGCGGCGACAGACCGACGCGATTCACCAGCCATGGCCGAATCTGTTTCGCCGCCTTACTGAACCAAGGGAACTGCTCATGCCGAAGCTGTCCACGCAAGAGAGAAACGCACTGCCTGCCCGTCAGTTCGCATTTCCTGCGCAACGCAAGGAGCCCCTGGAAAACGCCAGCCACGTTCGCAACGCCATCGCGCGCTTCGATCAGGTGCAGGGCGTGAGCGACGACGAGCGCGACGCAGCCTGGCGGCGCATCGAGGCGGCCGCAAGCCTGTACGGCGTGGAATTGCACGAGGCGGGCTGGCGCGAGCTATTCGCGGGGCGAGGCGGGACTAAGCGTTGACGTGTCGCCGTCCCGGGCAATGCGTGACCTTCTGCGCGGGACTACTCGAGCCGCAACTCGACGGCGTCCTCGGCCTCCGCGCCGCCCGGGCCGTGCTCGCGGATGATGTCCAGCAACCAGTCGTAGACCGTGCTGCCCTTATTGGACAAGGCCTCAGCAATGTCCGTGCGGACAGACGCCACGTTGTGCGAGTCGCAGGTTGCCAGCGTCCGCTGCAATTGGCGCGCGGTTTCGGCATAGCCCAGGCGCTGCCGGGACAAGGCATGGTGCTGCCAGACCAGCACGAAGCCACCTTCGGGCGTGCCAAAGCCGCCGCGCAGCACGTCGTTGAAGGCATCGAGGTTGTGACACCACTCGGTCCCCAGCAGAGCGCGGTGCTGAAAGTGGTCGAAGAAGCCCTCGAGATCGGTGAACCCGGTACCGTCGATCGTGATGACCGGCTTGCTCATTCAGCCGACGGCGACGAACAGGTCGATGTGCGCCACCATCAGAAGCTTCGTTGCGCGCGTCAGAGGTCGGCCGTGATTTGGCGGGATCATGGCTTGCCGGCCGTGCAAGGGGAGCAGCCGTTCATGCCCAGGTTCTCTGGCCGGGGAAAGGAGGGAACGACTCTGACGCGAGGGCATTTGAAAGCACCATCCAGCAATGTCGGGCCGGAACGCGCCGGCAGTCTGTGCGCTCGCGCACAGCAGCGAGGCAGAATTCCCGCCTATGGTCGTCAACCGCAGTGCTGAAGCGGTTCCAAGTGAACGCCGCACCATTGCTGCAAACACGCGCCCATTTCTGCAGGCTGGCCCGGCTTGGCCAAGGACGCCATGAAGCCGGCTTCTGCCCATGTTCGGCGTTGACGACCATGACCACCCGGTGAACTCGAGACTATGAATTTCATCCTTGTAGACGCGCCAGATTTCGTCTTGGTCGTTGCCTCATCGGAACACGCGGCGCCCCATTCAATCGGTCAGCCGCAGTACCTGAATCCTGCCTTCTCTGACTTGGTCCGGGAGTTTGGCCCGGCCGATGGCGCGGGCGGCTGCCTGAGCGAGTTGACGTTCAAGGGGACGTCCTTCGTGGCGATGCGCCGCATTCTCGTGCGGTACGGTTTTGACCTGCCACCACTCACGGTTGGCGAGCTGTATGGCCTGCTCGAGTATTGCGACAGACTCGACGCTCTCACCGGGAACGGCGTGTTTGCAGCGGGCCAACTGTCGCAGTGGCAAACGCTGTCCGAAGTCCTGGATTGCGACGGCATCTCGCCTGGGCGACGCGCTGTCACCTTGTACTCGATGGGGGACCTGCACGGCCTGCGCAACCTGCACCGGGAAGACGGTACGCTGGCGCGGCTCGGGCAGGCGTACCGCGATATGGTCGATTCGTTTGCGCTTCTGGCAATGCCGCGGTAGGGGCGGCTCCCAGGTCAACCCAGCAGTGCCATTCGTTGCTGAGCTCGTTCCTCGTACGAAACTGGTCGGTTGCGCAGGGAGTAGAGGTGCATCGCCAGCAATTCTTCCTTGATGAGCGGCGGGAATCCGCGACGGTCGTCGCGACGGCTGAACTCCATTTCCTCGAAGTACAGGTCGAGGGCTGGCGTCTGTGCCCACAGCCGTGCCAGATCGTTGGCGATGCGCGGAAAGTCCTGCTGCAGGTGAACCGGACGGATGCCTATCGGGAGCGCATTGAGCCAGTTGTCGGTATGGCCCAGCACATGGTCATCCTCGGGACGCGGCGAGCGGCGTTCCCAGGTGAACCCTGCCTCTTCAGCTTTGATGAAGGATTCAGTGCTTTCCGACATGACTGCCACCTCGTATTGCGCGCTGACCTGCCAGCGTCGGGGAAGTTTGCATGTGGCGCCACGGGGCGTCCGGGCGCGGGCGAACATAGAGGCCAAAGCACATCCAGTTCGCGGGCGCCTTATGGCGCGCTTCATCGATGCCGGGAGTTCGCAAACGCACGGACGCCTGTGGACGAGTTCGGTACAACCGCGTCCATGGCTGCACCAACCCTGAAGCGCGCTGCAATGGCCCCCTCGCTCCTCGGCGCTGCGATATGGCGGCTCGCGGCGGCGCTGCTGTATGGCTGCAGTCTTCTGCTCGTCTCGCATGACCTGCCGGCGGCCGTGTTCTGCCTGACGGCGGCCATCGTGTGCCTTCCCGGGGCACGTGCAGACCTTCGTGAACGCACGGGCATTCATGTTCGTGGGGCGGTCGCTGCGTCGACGACGGTGGTCCTCCTGCTTTGCGCTGTTGTCAGAGCGGGGTTGCCAGCTGAAGACCCGATTTCCAACGCGAGTGCGGCGGCGGTCGGGGTTTCCATGTCGCTGGCTGGCAAGCCTTAGGCCGCGTTTCCGCGTGCCCGCTGGCGACTCTGGCCCAAGGACAGCATCTCTGCTCGTGAACTGTCCGGTCTGCACGACTTGAACCACCGGTCCGCGCACGTTTTCACCCTAAAACGTCGCGAGGCGACTCATTGCCTCCATGGTGCCGGGGAACAGCCGGCCCGTCGGCTTTCTATCCGAGGTCTATATCGCAACACACACCTCACACATCGATGCCCAATTGTTCGACGGCTGATGTTCGTCAGAGCACGGACAAAAGCAGCCGCTGATGAGACCATCCGTCGATGCAATTCCGTCAAGGCTTCAAGCCGTTCCGCCCCCGCATGGCGTTTGGCGCCGTCCTGTTTTCGACACTTGTACTGACCGCCTTCCACATGCCCAGTCACGCCACCGAAGAGCCTGCGTACGAGGTCGTGCGCCAACTCGCGGACATCGAGTTGCGGCAGTACGCTGCCTACGCGGTGGCCGAGGTCGTGGTGCCTGGCCCTGCGGGCGAGGCCGGCAACCAGGCCTTCCCCATCCTGGCGGGCTACATCTTCGGCAAGAACAAGGGCGAGCGGAAGTTCGCGATGACGGCGCCGGTGACGCAGGCCGCTGTGCCGGTGAAGTTGGAGATGACCGCGCCGGTCACCCAGACGGCCGCGCCCGGCGGATTCCTGGTGCAGTTCGTGTTGCCCAAGGGCGTGACAGCGGCTGGCGCACCGGAGCCTCTCGATGCGCGCGTTCAACTTCGCGATGTGCCGCCCGACCGGGTCGCCGTGATCCGCTACTCGGGCTTCTGGTCGGAATCGAACTACACCGAGCATCTGGTCAAGTTGCAGGCGGCGCTGCGCGCAGCCGATCTCGCGTGGGACGGTGCTCCGGTGTACTCACGCTACGACGCGCCGTTTACGCCTTGGTTCATGCGCCGCAACGAGATCTGGCTGCGCCTGGCCGTGCAGCCTTGACCGCCCGCCGGCACACACGCCCGCTTGCACGATGGCCGCGACACGCAGATTCCGGTGGTGGAAGCTGATCCTGCTGGTGGCAGCGGGCTTCTTGCTCTGCGGGCTGGCGATCGTGACGGTCTTCGTCGAGCGGGAGGCCGACTACACGCTGCAGTCGCTCGGCGGCGAGGGCGAGCCCAAGGCCTTGATCCTGTACCACCCCAGCCGTGACGCCCACTTCACTGACGAGCTTTCGCTTGCCGTGGCGGAAGGCCTGAAGGCTGCCGGCTACGCCGTCGACCGTGAAACCTTGACCGGCACGACGCCCCATCAGCCCAAAGGCTATCGCCTACTCGTTGTTGTCAGCAACACGTACTTCTGGACGCCGGACCTGCCGACCCTGCGGTATCTGAAGCGCGCCAGGCTCGATCGCATACCCACCGTGGGTGTGATCGCCGGCGCCGGAGCGACAGGCAGGTCCCAACGAATGCTGGAACGGTCGCTGTCAGCCAGTGGGGCGACTGTGATCGCCATGCGCTCGTTCTGGATCGCAAGGCCGAACGATGAGCATCGGCTGACAGAGCCCAATCGAGAGGTTGCGCTGCAACTCGCTCGGCAGCTCGGGCTTTCGGCGGGGACAGGAGAACTCGAGCGTCCAAGACCAACCTCGCTATCGCGGTGGCCGTCTCGCCGACGCTGCTCGGGGTATCTTGATTTGGCTGCGACCGCGTGACCGTTCGCGAATGCGCTACCGCGCCAAGAACCCTCCGTCTACAGGGTAGTACGCGCCGGTAACGAAGGATGCCTTGTCCGACGAAAGCCACGCGACAAGTTCCGCCACTTCTTCGGGTCTCCCCAGGCGGCCCAGGGGGTGCGCCGCCACAAGCGCCGCCATGCGCGCGACGTCGGCCTCCAGTCGGCTGACCATGGGCGTGTGGATGAAGCCCGGCCCGACCGCGTTGATGCGGATGCCCTTGGCGCTGTACTCCAGCGCGGCCACCTGCGTCAGCCCCACCACGCCGTGCTTGGCCGCGGTGTAGGCCGAGTTGGTGGCAAAGCCCACGGCACCCAGCACCGATGCCATGTTGACGATGGAGCCCCCGCCGGTCTTGAGCATGGCAGCAATCTGCTGCTGCATGCCGTAGAACACGCCGGACAGGTTGATGTTGATGACCTGCGCCCAACCGTCCAGCGGGTAGTCGGCAATCGGCGCACTAGGGCCGCCGATGCCGGCGTTGTTGCACGCCACGTCAAGCCGCCCATAGTGGGCTACGGTCTGCTCCACCAGTGACTGTGCATCCTTCGGCTGGCCCACGTCGGCCGCCAGGAAGATGGCATCGCCGCCCTTCGCACGCACGAGTGCCACAGTCTCTTCGCCGCCAATGCGGTTCATGTCCGACACAACCACCCGGGCACCTTCTCGCGCCCACACGAGGGCCACTGCGCGCCCGATGCCCGATGAGGCTCCGGTGACAAGCGCCACTTTGTTCTTCAGCATCATGTATTCCTCCGGTGTACGGGCGCTCAGAAACCAAGCCTGGGGATTCAGCCGAGGCCCGGTGGGTCAGGGTCAGTAGGCCAAGGTCATCATGTCGACCACGTTGCGCACGCCCGGCGTTCCCCAGGCCGAGTTGGTCGCGGTATCGCGCTCGTCCCAGCTGTGCACAGTGCCAGACAGCGTGACATCACTGCCATGCACTGCGACCGAGATCTTCTTGGCATCCGCAATCGACGTGCGTTTCAGAGCCGCTTCGATGTCGGACTTCACGGCCGTGGCGGTGACCAGGGGCAGCGATGGTTTGATGCTGATCCGGTCGCTGACGCCCGTCACGCCCATCAGGTAGCGCACGCTGTCTGTAGCCGCCTGCCGCTGGTATTGCCAGTCGACGTCGCCGGACAGCGTGACCCAGCCGCCCTCGACCATCACCTTGATGGCACCGGCGGGCAGCGACGAAGTCCACTCCAGCACGTTCTCGACTGCTTCTGCGACATCGGCGTCCGTGCGCTTGCTCAAGCCCGTGAGATGCACCTTCAATTCGGTGGTCATGGCTTTCACACCGGCCACGCGCTGCGCGGCGCGCTCGGCGTTCCACTTTTCCGAATAGCTATCGACCTGACCGGCCAGCGTCACGACGCCATCCTTCACCTCGACGCCTATGCGCGCGGCATG
The DNA here is from genome assembly GCA_031363645.1 of Rhizobacter sp. GTDB lineage: Bacteria > Pseudomonadota > Gammaproteobacteria > Burkholderiales > Burkholderiaceae_C > LMDS01. The sequence continues at coordinate 15,945 of JANLUW010000484.1, forward strand.
AATCGAAGGTTCCCATTTGAGTTCTGCGCTGACGTCCTGTTGCAGTTGGCTGTCGGTCTTCATGGTGGCTGTTCCTGACTGTTTGTGGGGACCGCCAGCTTGACCCGTTGTGCGCAACGGGTCTGTGCGTCTGCGTACGTCCGACAGACCTGTTTAGCCACGTGTATTGGCAGATCAGCAGATGCACATGGGTGCTGATGGCAGGCAATCACCGGCCTGTTTCGGGCATGGCCTCGGCCCGGGCGCTGGACACTGTGTTTTCCATGTCCCAAGCAAACGCCATCCCCACACCACCCGGCCCGCCCGCGTGGGACATCACCGTCACGCGTCTGACGCGGGCCGTGCGACCGCAAGTCGAGGCATGTGCGCAAGATCTGGCCCGCCGCTTCCGGGCCATTGGCCTGGGCAGTGACACGCAGGTTCGGCAAACGCCACGCGGGCTGTCGACCTTCCTGGCCCTGGTCGGCCAACGCGGCCTGATCTGCATCATCGACATGACGTTGGTCGATGGCATGGCCGTCGGCCAGGGGCCCTGCGCCGCGCTGGACATCCGCCTGCTCGACGCCTGCGGCGATGTGGCGTCGGATGGTCTGGCCGGCGATGTGCTCGGGCGCGCCTGTCACGAGACTTCAGCCGCTGAGGCCCTCAGTCCGGAGAACCTGGATCGGGCTGCGACAGCGGTCTATGTGGCCACCCTGGCGCAGTTCGACCTGCTGCGCCCAGTCGCGCGGCAGGCGTGAAGGATCAGCATCTTCGTCAGCCCTCGCGCGCGAATTCGCGCTCGGGCCTTCGCCAGGCGCATGGCGCCTTCCGGGCCCCATGCGTCCGGGCTCAGTCCAAGAGCACCAGATGCCCGTGATCCTGGGCCGCTTCGATCTCTTCGACGGGAAGTGCCACGGAACTCTGTCCGCGCGCTCCCCCAGATGATGTCGATCGACCGCCCGCCAAGACTCTCGACGAGGCAGGGGCCGATGGGGATGTTCTGCTTCCGACCACTGCCGGACAGGTAGGAGACTGGGCCTGTGATGCGTGCGCGGTGCGTCGTGATGTCCATGACCAGTCCTTGCGGGCTTGGCACCCGGTGTGATTCGAGAAGCGCCGTGTCGCCGTTTCGGGCGACGCGGTTCGCGCGGGCGCGGCTCTGGTTCTAGGCAGCGACCGTCGTCTTCACCTGGGCCAACACGCTGCGGGCCTTTTCCTGGTCTTCAGCGCCGCCGTGCACGACCAGCAGGCACTTGTCGACCTTCAAGGCCGCCTCGTACTTGATGACCTGGTCCTTGGGCACGCCGATCTGCGTCAACGCCGCACCCAGCGCCGACAGACCACCGACGACGACGGCACCTTCCAGTGCGCTGACCAGCGTTGCCACGATGGGGCCCGCCATGCCGACCACGCCGAGCCCCGGCAAGACAAACACCGCAGGCGCCAGCAGCAGGCCCTAGATGCCGCCCCAGAACGCGCCGGTGCCACCCCAGGCCTTGATGCGGTCGCCCGCGGTGTAGAAGCCCATCGGCTTTTCTTCGCTGTGATAGCCCTTGCCCACCAGCGACAGCTTCTTCATGTCGAAGCCGGACTGGCCGAGGGTGCGGATGGCTTCCTCGGCGGCGGCGTGGGTGTCGAAGACGAAGAAGGCGGAGTCAGGATTGCTCATGATCTGCTCCCGGCTCAGTAGACGAGGTTCATCTTGTCCACGACGTTGCGCACGCCTGAACTGCCCCAGGCTGATCGCGTCGCCAGGTCACGTTCGGACCAACTGTGCACGGTGCCAGTCAAGGTCACATCGGCACCCTTGACTTCGACGGCAATGGTCTTCGCGTCGGCGGCGGCACGGCGCTTGAGGGCGGCTTCGATGTCCGACTTGACGACCGTGGCGGAAAGGGACGGCTTGATCGCGATCTGGTTGCTGACCCCGGTGACGCCCGATAGGTAGCGCACGCTGTCAGCCGCGTCCTGGCGCTGGTACTGCCACTCCACGTCGCCCGACAAGGTCAGCCAGCCGCCTTCGACCATCACCTTGACGGCGTCGGCCGGCAGGGAACTGGTCCAGCCCAGGATGTTCTTGGCCGACTCGGCAATGTCGGCGTCGGTGCGCTTGCCGAATTCCGACAGCTTGATCTTCATCTCGACGGCTAGGGCTTTGACGCCGTTGACGCGCTGAGCAGCGCGCTCGGCATTCAACTTCTCGGTGTAGCTGCTGACCTCACCGGCCAGCGTCACGACGCCGTTCTTCACCTCGACGCCGATCTGCTCGGCATGCACCGCCGGTTCCCACTTCAGTTCAGCCATTACGTCTTGCTGCAGTTGCGAATCAGTCTTCATGGTCGTGGTTCCGGTTCGTTGAGGAAGTCAGAGCCTGCGCTGTCGCGGCCAGCCGGTCTGTGCGACAGCGAACCCGCACCGAGGAAACATTTCAGGTTGTGGGTGTTCGCTGCCGCACCGTCTGAAGGTCACGTTGTGCGTACGCTATTCGCTTCGGCGCAGTCGATTCAGCACGACTTGTTGCCCTTACCGACCGGAGTTACGAATGTCCCAAAAGACGCCTCAAAAGAATCAAAGCCCGGTGTCGACGCCCGTCCCGGGCCGTTCTTCGATTCCGACACCACCGAACCCGCAGTTGCCGCCAGCCGAGCCCATCGAGGTGTTGGGCCGACACAAGAACACGGGTCAGAAGGATCACAAGGGCGCAAGGTAAGCCAACCCTTGTTTCCCGGGTCGCCGCCCCACCTGGATCCTTTGAGAGGTCAAGCATGACATCACCCGTTCGAGCGTCCGACACACCCTTTGCCGTCGACGTCGAGCAAGGCAAGGACTACTGGTGGTGCGCCTGCGGCCAGAGCAAGGCCCAGCCCTTCTGCGATGGCTCGCACAAAGCTGCGGGGGAGTTCGCTCCCGTCAAGTTCAGCGCCGAAGTCACCTCTACGGTGTACTTCTGCGGCTGCAAGGCCACTCGCAACCAGCCGCTGTGCGACGGCTCGCACAAGAGCGCGGTATGAGAACTTTCGTCCAACAAGGTCAACGAGAGTTGGGCGCTGACTTCGACGTGCCCAGCGGCCGCGGCTTCATCGCACTGCTGGAAGGCTTCCGGGCGACGGGAGGCACCGCGCCCGGCGAGATCGTGGGCCGCTTGTTGGAGGAATATCAGGTCGGCAACGCGATCAGCCTGGCCAAGCTCATCTACACAGGTCAGGCATTCGGGTTCGAATGGCGCGACAGCCTGTGGATACCGATGTTCCAGTTCGATGCCAACGACCTGGTTTTGAAGGCCAGCGCGCAAAGCGTTCGGGCGGTACTGCCTGCGGTGTGGTTGGGTTGGAATGTTGCAAGCTGGTTTGCGACTCCGAATGCGCGACTGGATGGCCGCAGTCCTGCCGACAGGCTTGACTCGGACCTGGAAGCGGTCGTGCAGGCCGCACATTCGCTGGAATCGGTCGATGAATTCTCGGCTCCGCTCGTACGACGGGCGCACGAAGTCGCCGCGCACGTGTGAAACGGGACTCGGTCCCCGGCGCAGAGGCCGTCCCGGCCGCTGCGGTCGTGGGACCAGCTATAGATGCTCGGGCCTTGCCTGAGGCGCCCCAGGCTGCACCGGCACCCACGCTAGGGTCGCCAGCGAGCAAGGACCAGGCCTCGTTCCTGCCGTCATACCTTCGATCGCATCGCTGGCAGGCGCTCGTAGCTGTCGCCGTCCTGATCGGCACCGGTACGCTGGGGGTTCGCTGGTGGCTGGGGCCCCAGGTGGGTACCGAATCCGTGATCCGGCGCGACTTCGTGCAGACCGTGGTGGCCAGCGGCCATGTCGAGGCGCCGCATCGGCTGGATGTCGGCGTGCAGATCACAGGCACGGTACTGCGCGTTCCGGTCATCGAAGGCCAGGTCGTCGACGCGGGCGACTTGCTGGTCGAGTTGGAGGCCGCCGAACTGAACGCCACGGGCCGCCAGGCCGACGTGGGCGTGGTGCAGGCACAGGCGAAGTTGCGGCAGCTCCAGGAAGTGCAGGGCCCCGTCGCGGCGCAGACCCTGCGCCAGGCCCAGTCCAGCCTGACGAATGCCCGCGCCGCGCTGGCCCGTAGCCAGGAACTGTTCGGCCAGGGCTTCATCGGCCAGGCGGCACTCGACGACGTGCGAAAGACTGCGGAACTGGCCGACGCCGAGGTGCGGGCGGCACAGAAGCAACTCGAGACCACGACGCCGACCGGCAGCGACCGCGCGCTGGCCCTGGCCAACGTGGCCGGCGCCCAGGCCAGTGCGCAGGCCGCTCGCGCGCGCACTGGCTACGCCGCGGTCAAGGCGCCCGTGGCCGGCACGCTGATCGCCCGCAACGTGGAGGTGGGCGACGTGGTGCAGCCGGGCAAGGTGCTGATGACACTGTCACCCCAGGGCCGAACGCAACTGGTGGTGGCCATCGACGAGAAGAACCTCGCGCTGCTGGCGCTGAGGCAGCAGGCACTGGTCTCGGCCGATGCCTACCCGACCCAGCGCTTTGCTGCGACGCTCGCCTACATCAACCCCGGCGTCAACGCGACCACCGGTGCGGTCGAGGTCAAGTTCGACGTTGCGGCGCCGCCTGCAGTGCTGAAGCAGGACATGACCGTCTCGGTGGACATCGAAGTGGCCCGCCGTGCGCAGGCGCTGATCGTGCCCCTGTCTGCCGTTCACGACGTTGATGCTGCGCCCTGGGTGTAGCGGCTGGACGGCCGGCATGCGGTACGCCGGCCGGTACAGCTCGGCCTGCGCAGCGGCGGGCTGGCTGAGGTGCTTGGCGGTCTGGCCGAAGGTGACGCCGTGCTGGCTGGCTCGGCCTCCGTCAAGGCGGGTGCTCGGGTGAGAGCCATAACGGCGGCCACGCCGGTGGCCGCGTCGGACGCTTCCGTAGCGCCCAAGTGAGGCGAAGCGTCGCGCGCGATGTTCAAGACCTGGCTCCCCTTCGAATGGATCGTGGCGATCCGCTTCCTTCGCGAGGGTCGCCTGCAGACCCTGTTCATCGTCGCCGGCGTGGCCCTGGGCGTGGCGGTGATCGTCTTCATGTCGGCGCTGATGACAGGGCTGCAGATGAACTTCATCCGCCGCGTCTTGTCGGCGCAGGGCCACATCCAGCTGCTGCCGCCGAAGGAAGTGACACGGCCGCTGCGGCTGGGCGTGTACGCCAGCGCTGGCGAAGTGGAGGCGGCCATCGTGCAGGTGCCGCTGCAGCGCCTGAAATCGATCGACCAGTGGCAGGCCGTGGCCAAGCAGATCCGTGCCATTCCCGAGGTGGTGGTGGTGTCGCCGCTGGCGGGCGGCTCCGCGCTGGTGGTGCGTGGCGTCGCCAGCCGGGCCATCACGGTGGCCGGCATCGACCCGGCGCTGTACTACCGCATCGTCACCTTGCCGGACAAGATCGTTCAAGGCGGTGCCGACCTGAAAGGCAGCGACATCCTCGTCGGCACCGAACTGGCCACCGATCTGGGCGTGAGCGTCGGCGACAAGCTGCGACTGACCACGGCGAGCTCCACAACTGCGGGTGCCGACACCACGCTGACGATCGCCGGCATCTTCGACCTCGGCAACAAGGCGGCCAACGAGCGCAGCACCTTCGTGGCGCTGCGCACCGCGCAGAGCCTGCTGGCGCTTCCCGGCGGCGTGACCAGCCTGGACGTGACGGTGCGCGATGTCTATGCCGCCGAGGCCGTGGCGCAGCGCATCACCGCGGCCACCGGCGTCGAAGCCGACAGCTGGATCAAGACCAACGCCGAGCTGTTCACCGCCATTGCGGCGCAGAACACGTCGAACAACGCGATCCGCTTCTTCGTCGGTTTGTCGGTGGCCTTCGGCATTGCCAGCGTGCTGGCCGTGGTGGTGGTGCAGAAGTCGCGCGAGATCGGCATCCTGCGTGCGATGGGCATCTCGCAGGGGCAGGTGATGCGGGTGTTCCTGTTGCAGGGCGGGCTGCTGGCCCTGGCGGGCTCGGTGGCGGGCAGCGCCCTCGGCGCGGGCGTGCTGGCGCTGTGGCAACGCTCGGCGCGCAGCGCCGACGGCACGCCGCTCTTTGCGCTGGTGCTTGAGCCGTCGCTGTTCACCCTGGCCCTCGCGCTGGCGACAGTGACCGGGCTGCTGGCAGCGTTGGCGCCGGCGCGCCGCGCCGCGCGGCTGGACCCGGTGGTGGCGATCCGTGGCTGACCCCGTCGCGCATCCCGTTGTCGTGCAGTTGCGTGGCGTGCGCAAGGCCTACAACGTGGGCACCGGGTTCGAAACCGAGGTGCTGCACGGCATCGACCTCACGGTGCGGCACGGTGAGTTCTGCGCCGTCGTCGGCCCTTCGGGTTCGGGCAAGAGCACGCTGCTCAACATCGTCGGCCTGCTCGACCGGCCGACGTCGGGCACGGTCGAAGTTTGCAGTGAGCAGACGACGGAACTGGACGACCGTGCCCTGACGCGCCTGCGCGGCCACAGCATCGGCTTCGTGTTCCAGTACCACCACCTCATCACCGCCTTCACGGCGTTGGAGAACGTGATGATGCCGATGCTGGGGGCGGAGGAATTCGCCAACGACGCGATGCGTGCCCGTGCTGAAGCCTTGATCGCCAGCGTGGGCCTCACGCCGTGGAAGGACAACGGTGCGGGCAAGCTCAGCGGCGGACAGCAGCAACGCGTGGCCATCGCCAGGGCCTTGGCCATGGGCCCGGCCCTGCTGCTGGCCGACGAGCCGACGGGCAACCTGGACACGAAGAGCGCCGACGAGGTGTTCGCGCTGCTGCGTCGCTTCAACACCGAGCACGGCACCACGGTCTTGTTCGTCACGCACAACGTGGCCCTGTCCGAGCGCTGCGACAGGACCATCGAAGTGATCGACGGACGAGTGACCGTCGCGGCTGAGCAAGAGTCCGTTCAGGAAACTGTGGCTTCACCACCTTCCCTGATCCCCGTGTGGGGTGCCCGGCCCCGGCCAGCCCGGGGGCCTTCATGAAGCAATCCAGGCGCGCGGCGCAACGGGCAGCACAAGCCGGCGCGGTGCAGGTAGAACCGCAGAAGCCTGCGAAGCTGAACCCCGAAGTTCTCAAGCTCGGCCTCGTCAGCTTTTTGACCGACCTCAGTTCGGAAGCCATCTTCTCGGTGTTCGCGGTGTTCTTCACCACGGTCGCCGGTGCATCGAGTGCCTTGCTGGGTCTAGTCGAGGGCCTGGCGGACTTCTCGGCGTCATCGCTGAACTACCTGGCCGGCTGGCTGTCCGATCGCAGCGGCAAGCGCAAGGTGTTCGCGTTGGCGGGCTACGGCTTCTCGACGCTGGCCAAGACCATCCTGCTGGTGTCCACGTCCATCGCCGGCCTGGGCGCGTTCCGCGTGATCGAGCGACTGGGCAAGGGCTTCCGCGGGCCTCCGCGCGACGCCTGGCTCTCGTCGCTGGCCGACCCCGCCACCCGGGGCTATTCGTTCGGCGTGCACAAGGCACTGGACAAGGCCGGCGCGGTGTTCGGCCCCTTGTTGGCCTATGGCCTGCTGCGTTGGCTGGGCGAGTCGGCCGGGGCCTATCGCACCTTGTTCTGGGTGGCCTTCGTTCCGGCGGTGCTCAGCGTCGTGGTCCTGGCCTGGATGAAGGACCAGCCCGGCAAGCCTCACGAGCGTGAAGGTGTCGACGCCAACTGGCACGCGCTGAGCCCCGGCTTCAAGCGCTTCCTCGTGCCGGCGGGCGTGTTCGCACTGGCCTACTACAGCCTGGGCTTTCTGCTGCTGAAGGCGCACGCGGTGGGCTTCAGCGTGACCGACACGGTGCTGCTCTACGCGCTGTTCAACGCGGTGTGTGTCGTCGCCGCACCGCTGGTGGGCCGCCAGGGCGACGCGACCGGCCGCAGCCGCATCGTGTTGCTCGGGTACGGCCTGTATGGAGCGATCAATCTCGCGCTTGTTTGGGCGAGTCAAGGCTGGCAGTTGATTGCACTGTTCGCGCTGTACGGTGTCTTCTTTGCCATCGACGAGTCGCAGAGCAAGGCATTCATCGCCGACCTCGAACCTGAGCGGCGCGCGACTGCGGTCGGGGCCTACAACTTCGTCACTGGCGTGATTTACCTGCCCGCGTCGCTGGTGGCTGGTGCCTTGTGGACCATCGATCCGCGCTGGGCATTCGGGCTGGCGGCTTTGTTGGCTGTCTCGGCCATCGGTCTGTTCTGCCGGATGCGGCCTGCCTCTGACGTTTCGCGGTCGTTGGACACCGTCCCAAGGGGCACGCGCCTGAAGCACACGAAAGGCTGTCCATGAAAGGGGCCATTCGGTGCGCCAACGAACAGATGTCGTGAGGCTCGCCAGCGCAGACTCGCTCATGAACGTGCCGCGCGCAACTTTGAATTCAGATCGATTGTCTTCCCGGTCGCGTGAGCGCGGCCGCGTGGGCTTGTCGATTTTCGCGGCGCTGGCGAGAACCGCCCGTCAGGTGCTGCCTCGGCTCGCCAAGATCAAGACCACGCTCCCCAGTACGCATGCCGACGAAGACACGGCCATGCACTCGCCATGCCTTTGAAACCGATCACCGCTCGCGCCATATCGGCAGCACCACTTCATTTGGCAAGGAGCCAGCGCCATGACCTACCAGGGTGAACGTGCACGTCCGATGACCACCGAAAACGGGCGATGCTTCGAGGTTTCGAAGGTGCGCATCGGCCCCGACGGCCACGTCAGCGATGTGCTGTGGGGTGAAGTGGACGCCGGCTCGGATCGGGTGGTGGGCGCTCGCGTCGTAGCAACGGCAGCTGAGGTCGTGGACGCCATTCACGACGGCGCCCAGGTTACGGCTGTCTTTTCGTCCAAAGACCCGCTTCCAGAACGCATATTTGTTGTGGTCGAGCACGACGATGGCAGGGAGTGCATCGCCTTCGACGGTGGGCCGTCACCTGGCCGGAACGTCACAAACATGGGCAACCTTGATGACTGATCATCCATGATCGCGTTCCAGGTCAGTGACATGACTTCTGCGCGTTGTGCGGGAGTCGTGACGAAGGCCCTCAAAGCCGTCGACCATTCTGCATTGGTGCGGGTTGACTTGGCGACGTTCACCGTCGAGATCGAACCCAGCAGCGCGACAGCACGGCAACTCAGCGACGCAATCAAGCGAGCCGGCTACTCGCCCGTCGCTGCATGAAGACCTTCGCGGTGTCCAAGGTCGGGCTGGATCCGGGCGGGCGTATCACGGCCGTGCTCTGGGGCCAGGTGGATACGGGCAAGAACGCTTGGGCAACACCGGAGGTCGTGGTGCCCGTCGCTGCGGCCGTGGATGCGCTGCATGCTGGTGACCAGGTTTTCGCGCTGTTTCCCTCGATCCACGGGCACTTGCCGGACCGCCAGTTCGTCGTCGCCGACTACGTCGGCGCTCGCAAGACCATCGTCCTCGACGGGCGGACGGCTTACGAGCGCGAGATCCACGACATGGACCGGCTCAACCCGCCGGAGCCATGAAGCGAAAGATCGATTTCGGTCTGAACGGCAAGCCCGCCAGTCTGGACATCGACGACGACCGACTGCTGCTGTGGGTGTTGCGCACGGAGCTGGAGCTGACCGGGTCCAAGTACGGCTGCGGCGAGGGCATCTGCGGCGCCTGCACGGTGATGGTCGATGGCAAGGCCGTGCGCTCGTGCAAGACATCGCTCAAAGGCGTGGCGGGCAAACAGGTCGTCACGATCGAAGGCTTGGCCGCCGTGGCCGCAACAGGCGAATTGCTCCACCCGCTGCAGCAGGCCTTCATCGATCACGGCGCTTTCCAGTGCGGCTATTGCACATCGGGGATGCTGATGATGGCTGCCGCGTTTCTGCGCGACAACCCCAAGGCCTCGCGTGCGGCTATCGAGTCGCACATGGCGCGCAACCTGTGCCGTTGCGGCGCGCACCATCGCATCGTCGATGCCATTGAGGCGGTGGCGCTCAAGGCCGCGGCTACCGCATGAAGCCTTCGCCCGGCCTGGACCGTCGCAGCTTCTTCAAGCGCGTGGGCGGCGGTGTTGTGGTGCTGGTTTCCAGCGGGCCGGCAGCCTTGCTGGCCCAGCAAGGCGGGCGCCTGTACCCCGAGGACTTCAACGCCTACCTGGTGATCGGGGTCGACGGGCGCGTCACGGTGTTCTCGGGGAAGATCGAGATGGGGCAGGGCGCCATGACCTCACAGGCGCAGATGGTGGCCGAGGAACTCGGCGTCGAGCTCGCCGCCATCGACATGGTCCTGGGCGACACCGATCACTGCCCCTGGGACATGGGCACCTTCGGCTCCATGACCACCCGCGTCTTCGGCCCGGCATTGCGCACGGCGGCAGCCAAGGCGCGCGGGGTGCTGACGACGCTGGCGGCACGGCAGCTGGGCGTTCCGGCCGACAGGCTGCTGGTGAGGAATGGGATCGTCAGCGTGGTGGGCGAGCCGCAACGCAGCGTCAGCTTCGGCGCGTTGTCGAAGGGTGCGCGGATCACGCAGGTGGTCGATGGCGCAGCCGCAGCGGGTTTACGCCCGGTCGCGGCCTTCAGCGTCATGGGCGCGTCGGTTCAGCGCCTGGACGCCATCGAGAAGGTCACCGGCAGCGCGAAGTACGCCGCCGATCTGCGGTTGCCCGGCATGCTTTACGCCCGCGTCCTGCGCCCCCCGATGCACGGCGCCGCGCTGTTGAAGCTCGACGTCTCGGGTGTGGCACAAAGGCCGGGCGTCACGGTGGTCGAGCGTGAGGGCCTGGTTGCCGTGCTTCACGCCGAACCGGAGATGGCGGCGACCTTGCTTGGCCGGCTCGATGCCCAGTGGAAGCTGCCCGAACCGGGCCCGGCCGGCGCGCTGAGCCCCGACACCATCTTTGAGCACATCGTTGCGCTTTCGGCGGCGCCCAAGGAGGTGCTGAATCGCGGCGATCTGGCTGCCGCGCGCGCTGCTGCAATTGCCGGTTCGCAACGGCTGTTCGAGTCGACCTACCGGAAGGGCTACGTAGCACACGCCGCGCTTGAAACCCATGCAGCGCTGGCGCAAATGAAGGACGGCCGCATGACCGTCTGGGCCTCGACCCAGACGCCGTTTCCCACCCGCGACCGGATTGCCAAGGTGCTCGGGATCGACGGCTCGAAGGTGCGTGTGATCACGCCGCTGTTGGGCGGCGGCTTCGGTGGCAAGAGCGCGGACGGCCAGGCCATCGAAGCGGCGCGCCTGGCCCAGATCACCGGTCAACCGGTGCAGGTGGCCTGGACGCGCGAGGAAGAATTCTTCAACGACACCTTCGACCCGGCCTCCGTGGTCAAGATCACGTCGGCGATCGGCCCCGGCGGCAAGATCACACTCTGGGACTACGCGGTCTTTGCCGCCGGTGAACGCGCCGCCACCGCTTTCTATGACCTGCCGAACGCGCGCATCCGTTCGGCGGGGCGCCCGTCCTACGGCGATCAGGCGGCGGGCACCAGCGTCCACCCCTTCGCCGTCGGCTCGTGGCGCGGGCCGGGCGCGAACATGAACGTGTTCGCCATCGAATCGCAGATCGACCAAATGGCAACGGCCGCAGGCATGGACCCGCTGGCGTTCCGGCTGCACAACCTCGGCGATGCACGCATGCGCCGGGTGCTGCAGGCGGTGGCCCGTGCGTTCGGGTGGACGCCTGCATCCAAGCCGCAAACGCGTGGCGCGGGCCGCGGCCACGGCCTGGCCTGCGTGATCGACGCCGGGAGCTATGTCGCGACGATGGCTGAAGTGCAGGTCGATCCTGCGACCGGAAAGATCACGGTGCTGCGCATCGTCTGCGCCCAGGACATGGGCGTCGTCGTCAACCCCGAAGGCGCCAGGATGCAGATCGAAGGCGGGCTGACGATGGGCCTGGGCTACACCTTGAGCGAGGAGCTGCGATTTCGCGGGGGCGAGATTCTCGACCGCAACTTCGATTCCTACGAGATCCCACGTTTGGGCTCGGTGCCGCGCGTCACGGCCATTCTCGTGAAGAACGATGAGCTGGCGCCGCAAGGCGGTGGCGAGCCGGCCATCACGACCACGGGGGCGGTGATCGCCAATGCGCTGTTCGACGCCACGGGTGTGCAGCTATTCAGATTGCCCCTGCTGCCCGAACGTGTGCTTCAGGCGCTCCACGCAGACAAGCTCAAAGCAGGCACTTGACGATGAACACACTGACCAAACTCGCACTCGGGCTCATCGGGCAATTCAAACCCTTGCCGCCTGTTGGAGATGCGACGCCATTGCAGGCGCTGCTGTCACCTTCTCTGAGCGGCGGCATGCCGTTGATGTCGGCGCTGTCCAGCCGGCAATCGCTGCGTGAGTTCGCGCCTGAGCCTTTGCCCGACCAGATCCTGTCCGACCTGCTGTGGGCAGCCGGGGGCATCAACCGCCACGATGTCGACGGTCGCACCGCACCGAGTGCGATGAACGCGCAGGAAGTGCTGCTGTACGTGGCGATGCCGCAGGGCCTCTTCCTCTACGAACCCAAGCCGCACGCCTTGCGCTTGGTCGTGGCCAGTGACGTGCGGCGGGTGACAGGCAACCAGGACTTCGTGGACACCGCGCCATTGGACTTGGTCTTCGTGGCCGACCATGCGCGCATGAAGCTCGTGCCGGTGGCCCAGCGCGAGGCCTACGCCCACGCGACGGCCGGCGCGATGGCGCAGAACGCGTACCTGTACTGCGCTTCGCAAGGCCTGGCCACGGTGATCCGCGCCTGGTTCAACCGCGATGCGTTGGCGCTTGCCATGGGGCTGCAGGCTGATCATCAATTGCTGCTCTCGCAGACGGTGGGCGCGATCAAGCCGGCGCAAGTCGGGTGAGGCCGCCGACAAGCGGCAGCCGGAGGGCGTTCTGCCTGTTTGCTGGCGGTGCGATGCTCGGACGCAGCGTCGCCGCAGAGCAGTCCGATGCCGACGATCAAGCGCTGTCGCGTTGGACCGAACAGTTCGCCCGCGAGGTCGACCATCGGCTCGACGTGCCGCCAGTTGATCAGCAACGCTACTTCCTTGCGCTGCAGCAGGCTTTGGCCGACGACACGCTCGCCGATCTGGCAGGGCAGTCCTTCGTCCTTGTCGATCGCAGCCCGCAAGTTCAGGCCGCCATGGTGCTGGTGCGAACACAGGCTGGCGGCTGGCACTGGATCGGCGCCACGGCGGTCTCCACCGGGAAGACGGGCACGTTCGAACACTTCCTCACGCCCTTGGGTGTCTTCGCGCACACCTTGGACAACCCGGACTTTCGTGCCGAGGGCACCTTCAACAAGAACCACATCCGTGGCTACGGCCTGCGCGGCAAGCGCGTGTTCGACTTCGGCTGGCAGCTCGCCGAACGCGGCTGGGGCAATGGCGGAACGAGCAAGATGCGGCTGCAGATGCATGCCACCGATCCCCGGGTGCTCGAACCTCGGCTGGGCCGGGTCGCATCGGAAGGCTGCATCCGCATACCGGCCACGCTCAACGTCTTCCTGGACGTTCACGGTGTGCTCGACGCCGACTACGAAGCAGCCGTTGCCAACGGTGAAAAGCTCTGGATACTCAAAGCGCATCGCCAGACCATCCCTTGGCCGGGCCGCAAGATGGTCATCGTCGATTCACAGGCGGCTGAGCGTCCGGCCTGGTCGCCTTTGCCGGCGGCCCCGGGCGCGACACCAGCGCCGACCCCGCCGACGCCACGTCCTGCCGAGCCCTTGTCGCTGAGCGCATGAGGATGGCCGTCAAACCCGTTCCTTCTTCACGTGTCGGAGCCGGAGTCATCCGGCGACGCTCGTTCGTTGCAGCCGCACCGTCCGTGCTGCTTGGCGCGTCGACACTGTCGGCTTGCTCACAAGCATCGGATCCCGGGAGCTACGAGTCGGTCGCCGCGCGAATTCGGCGAGCGGACGTCGCGGTCGGCGTCGAAGGGGCGGCCATAGGCCAGGAACTGCCCCGTGAGTTGGTGAGCGAACTGGTGAGGTTCGCGACTTTGGCACCATCCAGCCACAACACCCAATGCTGGAAGTTTGCGCAGCAAGGGCTGGGCATCACCATCCTGCCCGACCTGTCGCGGCGCTGCCCAGCGGTCGACCCGGACGACCATCACGTCTTCGTGACCCTGGGCTGCGCCGTCGAGAATCTGGCGCACGCTGCGCTGGCCCACGGGCTGCATGCCGAGGCCCGCTTCGATGCCACGCGCAACGCCATCCACGTGGCGCTGGCACCCACGCCGGCGCAAGCTTCGCCGCTGTTCCAGGCCATTGCCGCGCGGCAATGCACGCGGGGAGATTACGACGGCAAGGCGCTGTCCAGCGAGGAACTGAAGCTGCTGGAACGCGCGGCCACGTCGAACGGTGTGCGCATGCTGCTGTTGACCGATCGCCCGGCCATGGAACGCGTGCTGGACTTCGTGATTCAAGGCAACACCGCGCAAATGGCCGACCCGGCGTTCGTCAAGGAACTCAGGACCTGGATCCGCTTCAACGGCGCCGAGGCCGTCCGCACAGGAGACGGCTTGTACAGCGCAGCCTCGGGCAACCCCGCCATACCAACCTGGATCGGCGATCTGGCGTTTCGCTGGGTCTTCACACCCAAGGGTGAGAACGAAAAATATGTGCGCCAGATCCGCAACTCTGCGGGCATTGCGGTGTTCGTCGGCGAGGTGGCCGACAAGGCCCACTGGGTGGAAGTGGGCCGGGCCTACGAACGCTTTGCGCTGCAGGCCACGGCACTCGGCATCCGCAACGCCTTCCTGAATCAACCGGTGGAGGTGGCTGCGGTGCGCTCGCCGTTCGCCGCCGCGCTCGGGCTCACGGGCCAGCGGCCGGACCTGGTGGTGCGCTTCGGTCGCGGGCCGAGCCTGCCACCGTCGCTGCGCCGGCCAGTCGAGTCCGTGATGGCCTGAAGCCCGTGCGCAGTCCAGGAGGAATCCACATGACATGGCTGCTCTGGCTCGGTTCGATCCTGTGCCTGGTGACGGTTGCAGCAGTCGGCCTCTCTGTGTACGGAGATCGTCGTTGGACAGATGCCGCGCAGCTGCCGTGGGGCAAGCTGGAAGCAGGACGCATCGACGGCAAGCGTGACGAGAAGCCGCTGCCGCAGCGCTACGACGCGCGCGAACTTGAGGGCCTGCCGGCGCCGGTGCAACGCTACTTCCGCGCCGTGCTCAAGGACGGCCAGCCCATCATCACTGCCGTCACGATCGACATGGCCGGCACGTTCAACATGTCGGCCACCGGCGAGCAGTGGAAGCCGTTCACGTCGCGGCAGCGTGTCACCACGCGTCGCCCTGGCTTTCTGTGGGACGCCAGCATCGCGATGGCGCCCGGACTGAAGGTGCGTGTGGTCGACAGCTACATCGCTGGCTTGGGCCTTTTGCACGCGACGATCCAGGGTCTTTTCACTGTTGCCGAGATGCGAGGAGAAGGCGAGATTGCCCGCGGTGAATTCATGCGCTGGTTCGCTGAAGTGGCCTGGTACCCGACCGCGTTGCTGCCCAGCCAGGGTGTGCGCTGGGAGGCGGTCGACGACCATTCGGCGAATGCCACCGTGGTGGATGGCCCGCTCGCCTTGACTCTGCTGTTCAGGTTCAACGACGCCAGCCTGCTCGGTTCGTTCCGCGCCGAGGCGCGGGGCGGCATGGTGGGCGAGAAGATGGTCATGGCGCCCTGGGAAGGCATCTGGTCGAACTACCAGACGCGCGACGGCATACAGGTGCCCTTCACCGGCGAAGTGGCATGGGTGCGGCCTGAAGGGCGCAAGCCGTATTTCATTGGCACTGTCACTGCCTTGACGTACGAGTTCGCGCCGTGACACGCCAACTGACCAATGCCGCTGCGGTCGCTACTGCGGTCAGCGTGGTCTTGGCGGTCGCAGCCCTGTTGATCTGGTGGCGATTCGAGCAGGACATCCATCTGGCCCGCGCGCGCAGCGCGCAAGGCAGCACACTGATCGCCACGCGCTGTGGGCCCATCGAGGTCCAGCAGGCCGGGGCCGGTATGCCGCTGCTGGTGGTACATGGCAGCGGCGGCGGCCACGACCAGGGCATGGCGTTCGCGGGGACGCTGGCGCAGCACGGCATCCGCGTCATCGCGATGTCGCGCTTCGGCTACCTGCGCACGCCGATGCCGGCCGACGCATCGGCCGAAGCACAGGCCGATGCGCATGTGTGTCTGCTCGATGCCCTGGGCATCCAGCGTGCCGCCGTCATGGGCGGCTCGGCCGGTGCGCCATCGGCGCTGCAGATGGCGATACGCCACCCAGATCGGGTCAGCGCGCTGATCCTGCTGGTGCCGCTGGCCTACAAGCCACCGACGCAGGGGGAATCCGCCCCGCCGATGCAGGCATGGATCAGGGAAGTGATTCAGCGCCTGGTCGGATCGGACTTCGTGTTCTGGACCGCACTTCACGTGGCGCGCGACCAGGTGATCAAGTTCGTGCTGGGCACGCCGCCTGAGTTGCTGAAAACCGCCAGTCAACACGAACGCGAGCGTGTCGCTTCGATGCTCGACAACATCCTGCCGGTGTCCGCTCGCTACGCGGGCATGGCGCACGACTCGACGATGGGCCAGCCACTGGCGCCGGCGCCACTCAAGTCCGTGCACGTTCCGACGCTCGTCATCAGCACGCGTGACGACGGCTACGGCACCTATGCCGGCGCGCAATACACCGCCAGTGGAATCATTGGCGCGAAGTTCCTTGGCTTCGAGCAAGGCGGGCACCTGTGGGTCGGGCACGAGGACGAAGTGATGGCGGAGATCGTCAAGTTGCTCGCTCCGCTGGCCAGGCCGTGACGAGAGGTTCCAACTCAGTTCAACCGGAGACAGCAGCCATGTGGGACACCATCGTTTTGGGCTCGGGCATCGGCGGGCTGACGGCGGCCGCCGCATTGGCACGCTGCGGCCAGCGCGTGCTGGTGCTCGAGCAGCACAGCGTGGCTGGCGGACTGACGCAGACCTTCCAGCGGCACGATTGGACCTTCGCCACCGGCGTCCACTACGTCAGCGGCGTCGGCCCCGCTGCCGGCCCCGACGGCCAGTTCGGCCGCATGCTGCATTGGCTGAGCGACGGCGCCCTGCAGTTCGTCCCTTGCCGCAACCCGTACGACATCGTGCGGCTGCCCGGGTTCGAGTTCGGCATCGAGCATCCGCAGGCCGCTTTCCGCGGGGCACTGCAGGCGCGTTTTCCAGCGAAGCAGGCGGTGATCACGGCCTGGTTCGAACAGTTGGATGCGGCGAGCCAGTCGGCACGTTCGCTGCTCGTGATGCGCGGCCTGCCGGCGTGGCTGGCCTGGGGTTGGCGCCTGTGGCGCGGCGCCGAGGTCCGCCGTTTCTCTGAGCAGACGCTCGCGCAGGCCCTGACCGCCATCGACGATCCGCAACTGCGTGCCGTGCTCGGTGCCCGCTGGGGCGACTACGGGGCCGCGCCAGACACAGCACCGCTGCTCGAACATGCACTCGTCACCGGAGCCTACGACAGCGGTGCCTACTATCCCGTCGGCGGCCCGGCGCGATTTGCGCAGACGCTGCTGCCGGTGGTCGAAGCGGCCGGCGGCCAGGTGCGCCTGGGCGCCGACGTCAAGCAGATCGTCGTCGCGCACGGCCGTGCCAGCGCGGTCGTGTTCGAACAGCAGGGCGCGGAGCACACCGAGCAGGGCGTTCGCATCGTCTCGGCCATGGGGGTCACCAACACCGTCGCCTGCCTCGATGCACAAGTTGCGCCCGCCTGGCATGACACCGTTCAGGCCTTGCGGCCCGGGCTGTCATACCTGGCTCTGTACCTGGGCTTTGAGGGCGACATCGCCGCTGCCGGAGCAACGGCAGCCAATGTGTGGATCTATGAAGGTAGCGATGTCGGCCGTGTCTGGCAGGCGCCGGCAGAACTCGATGCGCCCGGGCTGTTCGTCTCGTTCCCTTCGCTGAAGGATCCCACCTACACGGGCAAGCACACTGCCGAGGTGGTGGCGCTGTGCGACGCCAGGGCCTTCAAACCCTGGCTGCATTTCGCTGACGGCCAAAGGCCGCAGGCGTACTTGGCGCTGAAGGCTCGGGTCGAAGAGCGGATGCTGGGGCAGATTGTTCGCCACTTCCCGGCGCTGGCACCGATGCTGCGGTTTCATGAGCTGTCGACGCCCGTCACGCAGCATCACTTCGTGCGTTCGCCCGATGGCGCGATGTATGGCATCGAGATGAGTGCGCAACGGCTGGGCTCGGACGCGCTCGATGTACGCACGCCCGTGCCGGGCTTGCTGCTGGCCGGGCAGGACGTATCGGGCCCCGGCATCCAGGCGGCGAGCATGAGCGGCCTGCTCGCGGCAGCGGCCATCGACCGGTCGCTGCTGCGGCGGCTGGCCGGATGAGCGCTGCACAAACGCAGGTGCCCAGGTCGCCGCCCAAGTTCTTCCTGCTGGTCTTCGCCTTTTCCGTCCCGGTCTGGCTGCTCGGCGCCACGGTGGATGTGGAGTTGTTGCCCGGTCTGCCGCTCAGTGCGCTTGGGGCCTTCTGCCCCATGTTGGCGGCACTGGTGCTCGTCTTCGGGGAGCGCAAGACTGCGGGCGTGGTGGCGCTTCTGAAGCGGTCGTTCGACTTCAGGCGGATAGGCCGCAAGAGGTGGTACGTCCCCATCGTGCTGCTGATGCCCGGCGTGAGCGTGCTGGTGTATGGACTCATGCGCTGGATGGGCATGTCGGTTCCCGCACCGCAGTTTTCTGTGTTGGCAACGCTGTTCATGTTTCTGGGGTTTTTTGCGGCCGCCCTGGGCGAGGAACTGGGCTGGTCGGGCTACGCCATCGGCCCGATGCAGGCGCGTTGGGGCGCCCTGCAGGCCAGCGTTCTGCTGGGGATGGTCACAGCCCTGTGGCACATCGTGCCGCTGGTGCAGGCGCACCGGCACGTGGCGTGGATGGCCTGGTGGTGTCTGTACGCCGTCGCGGCGCGCGTACTGATCGTCTGGCTCTTCAACAACACGGGCCAGAGCGTGTTTGCAGCGGCCTTGTTCCACACCATGCTGAACCTGAGCTGGATGCTCTTCCCGATCCACGGCTCGTCTTTCGATCTGCGTCTCGCCGGCCCGATCCTGGCCCTCATTGCTGCGACGGTCGTGGTGGTCTGGCCGCAGCCATGAGGCCCTTCGAGGCCCTGCTGCTGCTTTCCAACCTGCTGGCGTTTGTGGGCCTGGTGCTGCCGCTGCCTCGCGCGATCCGGTGGATGCTCTTCTCGGCGCCTGTTGCGCTGCTGGCCGCCGGCGCGCAACTCGTGACGGAGGGGCCGCGCTGGCAAATGATGCCGGCGTATGCACTGACCGGGCTGCTCTTGCTGATCTGGCTGTGGCGCACTGCTGCGACTGGACAGACGGGGCGAACCCCAGCGCGAAGCCACCGGCTTGTTGCCGGCGCCGCCGTTGGGCTGGGCGCAATCGCCATGGCCGTCTCCATCGCTCTACCGAGCGTCCTCCCCGTGTTCCGATTTCCACCGCCGACTGGGCCTTACGCGATCGGCACCTTGACGTACCACTGGATCGACGCCTCCCGGGTGGAGGTGTTCGGCACTAATCGCCAGGGGAGGCAGGATCGACAGGACCCGCGGGAACTCATGGTGCAGATTTGGTACCCTGCGAAGGCAGACCCATCTTCACGACGTGCCCCGTACATGCAAGACGCCGACGACGTGACCTCGGCCTTGGCGCAAATTCACCACAAGCCGGCGTTTGTGTTCGGGCACCTGAAATACGTCACCACCAACGCCCTGCCGTCGGCCGCAGTGGCCGAGGCTCAGGCCGCCTATCCGGTCCTGATGTTTCTGGAAGGGGTGACCGGCTTTCGCCAAATGAATACCTTCCAGGTCGAGGAGTTGGTCTCACACGGCTACATAGTGGCCACCATCGACCAGCCAGGCGCTGCTGCGGATGTCGTGTTTCCGGACGGGCGGCAGGCCATGGGCATGACGCTGGAGCAGGTTCACACCAGCATCGATTCGAGCTACATGCCAGACCCCAGCACCTTGATTCGCGCCGGCCGTGATCGGCAAGAACCACTGCGGCACCGCCTTCATTCGACCTTGCCAAGCGCCACGCGGAACGCCTCCAGCTTGGCCTCGTAAGCGTCCGCCTCGCCGTAGTCGAGGAAGCGGTTGTAGCGTGCGTGCGTGCCGAGGATCTTGTGGGCGTGTTTGATCGGGCAGAAGTACTGTTCGGTGCGGGCCAGGACCTCGGCCATGTAGCCCATCAGTCCGTTGCCGTATTCGCAATAGGTGCAGTGGAACTTCTCGATGAAGTTGAGGTAGCCGAGGTGGCGGCGGTCGAACACAAGGTAATCGCTGCGCCGGACCTTGGTGATGCCGTAGATCGGGAAACAGGTCCACTGGTAGAAGCTGACGCAGGCATCGAGCAAGAGCAGCGGAATCACCATCCCGTAGATGAGCGGGCCGGTGATCAGGTTCTGCGGCCGATCGGTCACCAGCCAGCGGAAGAAGTTGGTCTTGAGCTTGCGATGGGCCTCCCTGACCGAGCGCTCGAACTCGACGCGCTTGCCCTTGATCTGGAAGAACATGCGGCTTTCCTGATCGTGCACTGCGGTGCGCAGTTCCGCCTCAAGTGCAGCCATCTGGTTCAGGATGTGGTTGATTCGATCGTTCATCGGTCGAGCATAGACCCGTGCACCCGAATTTCGATGCCGCCAATTGCCCAGCAAACCGCGCTGTCGCGTGCGCTGTCGAACAGACGCGCCGGCCGGGTGCCCCTACAACCGTCGTGACCAGAGATGCGCCATCCATTCCTGGGTGGCAACACCACACGAGGATCCGAATCATGAAGAAGAACCTTTCCAGCGTCGCCCTTGCAGCGCTCACCGTCGTCGGCGCGCTTTGCATTGCAGGGCCCGTCGCGGCACAGGTTGCCGGAGGCACGACCACCGTCGAAGCCAGCGTCACCGAATCCACCAAGCTGGCCATGGGCTGGAGCGTCAAGAAGACGCTGATGGGCAAGACCATCTACAACGACGCCGGCGTGAAGGTGGGCAAGGTGGAAGACCTGATCATCTCGCCCGACAAGAACGTGTCCTACGTCATCGTCGGTGCCGGTGGCTTTGTCGGCATCGGACGCCACGACGTGGCGATTCCGGTGACCCAGATCCAGGACAAGGCCGGCAAGCTGGTGATGGCAGGCGCGACCAAGGACTCGATCAAGGCCATGCCAACGTTCACTTATGCCACCGCCACCACCGACACCACCAGACGCGACGCCTTCGTCGCAGCGGCTGACAAGGACATCGTAGATGGCAAGGCCGCGGTCGCGAGTCTCGAGAGGAAGGCAGGAGTGGCCGTCGCCGGTGCCAAGAGCAAGATCGACGCGGACATCACCGCCCTGCAATCGGACGTGAATTCGGCCGAGACCAAGCTGTCCGAGATGAAGCAGGCCACTGCGGTTCGCTGGAAGGAATTCGAGGCGGACGTCAGTGCTGCCACGGCCCGACTCCGCAAGTCGACCGAAAAGGCCCTTGGCTGAAGCCAATGTGCCTTCGCGTGGTCGGTCTCAAATAATCTGAAATGGATCTCACATGAACAAGCTCCTGGTCGCGGTCTTCGACAATGAAACGGCTGCGGACGCCGGGCTGAATGCCCTCCGTGCCCTGCACGCTGCAGGCGATATCACGCTGTATGCCACTGGCGTGCTCGCACGGGACCCCAAAGGGGCGGTCAGCATCAAGAAGTCCATGGACTCCGGCCCCGCCGGTACGGTCACGGGTCTGGCTGTCGGCAGCTTGATCGGCCTGCTCGGAGGACCGGTCGGTGTGGCCATCGGTGCCGTCGCCGGAACCGCTGCCGGGGCTGTCCGCGACTTCTGGGTGGCGGG
>JANLUW010000511.1:0-27655 GCA_031363645.1 Rhizobacter sp.
GCCGCACAGCATCGACACCGTGGTGCTCTCGACCCAGCACCATCCTGACCAGAGCGAAACGCAGCACAAGATGAAAGCCTCTTTCACCGAAGCCATCATCGAAGAGATCATCAAGCCGGTGCTGCCCAAAGAGAGGCTCAAAGACACCAAGTACCTGATCAACCCGACCGGCCGCTTCGTCATCGGTGGACCGCAAGGCGACTGTGGGCTGACCGGCCGCAAGATCATCGTCGACACCTACGGCGGTGCCTGCCCGCACGGCGGCGGCGCGTTCTCGGGCAAAGACCCGAGCAAGGTCGATCGCTCGGCCGCGTACGCCGCGCGTTATGTAGCGAAAAACATCGTCGCTGCGGGCCTCGCGCGCCAGTGCCAGATCCAGGTGGCCTACGCGATCGGCGTGGCGCGGCCGATGAATGTCACGGTCTACACCGAAGGCACGGGCGTCATGCCGGACGACAAGCTTTCGGCGCTGGTGCAAGAACACTTCGACCTGCGGCCCAAGGGCATCATCCAGATGCTCGATCTGTTGCGCCCGATCTACGAGAAGACCGCTGCCTACGGCCATTTCGGCCGTGAGGAGCCGGAGTTCACGTGGGAGCGCATCGACAAGGTCTCCACGCTGCGCGCCGCGGTCGGGCTGCAGTAGCGGGCTGCGGGGTGCGCGGCTTGGTCAAGCCAGCGCGATGCCCAGCACTTGCGCGGCTTTGGTGAGGCGGCTGTCGAAGCACGCGAAGCGCAGGCTGCCTGCGGTTTCGCGGTGCAGCGTCATCACCGCGGCGAGTTGCATGCTGTCGTAGGCGCGTAGCGCGAAGGCCTCGGCGTATTCGCCGGCGAGTTCCGCCACGCCCTGCGTGAGTTCGATCGTCAAGCAGTGAGGCCAGTCGGCTTTGAAACGCCGCCGCGCACGATCGAGCGCGGCGGCGTCGGCCGGCACCTCGCGGGCGCGACGCGCGAATGCCGACATGAACTCGACCCAGGCGATGCGGCAAACCGCCACGGCCTCGCTGGCCTCGGCTTGTGCCATCACGAAATCGCTGCCGTCTTCCTCCACGTAGAGCTTGACCAGCGCCGAGGTGTCGCAGAACAGGATCAACCGCGGTCCTCGAGCACGATGCTGCCGAGCGAGGTGCCGCCGCTGTCGAGCACGATTGGTGGGCGCAACGTGGGCTTGCCGCCGCGCCACTGTGCCGCGCCCGCCTCGATCAGGCGCGAGACGCCTGCCGGGCCGCGCGCAAAGATGCCAATGAGCCGTGCCACGGGCTTGTCGTGCAGCGTGATTTCGATCGCCGTGCCAGCCCGCGCCTGCGCCACGTAGCGCGACAAGCCGGCCTTCAATTCGCGCATCGCGACCTGGTTTAAGGTCTGAATATGTTTCATCGACGGCAATATAGCCCTCACATTCGAACAAATCAAACAAAAGAGTCCTGATTGCAGCGAGCCGTGCGCGCAAGCGGCTGTCGCGCATCATCGGCGCATGCCCGCGCCGATCCTCGATCACCTGCGCCAATACGCCATCGCCCGCACGCTGTTCAAGCCAACCACGCTCGGCCGCGCGATCGACAAGCTCGGCTTCGTGCAAGCCGACCCGATCCGGGCGCCGGCGCGGGCCCAAGACCTGACGCTGCGCCACCGCGTCGTCGGCTACCGGGCCGGTGACCTCGAGCGGCGCTACGCGCGCCTCGCTGTCGAAGAGGATGTCTTTGTCAACTACGGGTTCCTGCCACGTCAGCACCACGCCCTGATGCACCCGCGCACCGCGCGCGCCGTGGGGACGCCAGCGCGCTTGAAGCAGGCGCAAGCCGTGCTCGAATTCATCCGCGAACGTGGCGCCGTGCGCCCGCGCGAAGTCGACGTGCACTTCGCCCACGCCGGGACCACCAACGGGTTCGGCGGCGCTTCGAACGCGAGCACGCAGCTGCTCGACGGCATGCACTACCGCGGCCTCCTGCGCGCGGCGCAACGCGATGGTGGCACGCGCGTGTATGCAGTGCGCGAAGGCGACGCACTCGAGGTCGACGCTTCCACGGCGAGCACACGCATGGACGCGCTGGTCGATCTCGTCGTCGCCAAGTACGCGCCGCTGCCGTTCGCCACGCTGGGGCAACTCGTCAGCCGCCTCGGTGGCGGCGCGCCGCAGTGGCGCGGCGAGTACGCGGCCGTGCTGGCGCGTGCGAAGCAGCGGCTTGCACACCGCCGCGTCGACCGCACCGACTGGTGCTGGCCCGCGGCCGAGAAGCCGGCCTCGTCGCGCTGGCAGCCGGACGACAGCGTGCGCCTGCTCGCGCCGTTCGACCCGGTGGTGTGGGACCGCCGCCGCTTCTAGCGCTTCTGGGGCTGGGCCTACCGGTTCGAGGCCTACACGCCGGCGCCGAAGCGCGAGCGCGGCTACTACGTGCTGCCGCTGCTGTGGCAGGAGCAGGTGATCGGCTGGGCCAACGCGAGCGCCACCGGCGGCGCACTCGCGGTCGAGTTTGGCTATGCCGCCGGCAAGGCGCCGCGCGATGCGGCGTTCAGGCGGGGCTTGGGCGACGAGGTCGACCGGATGCGCAGCTTTCTCGGGCTCCAACGCTGAATTGCGCGGCGCCGCGCTGCCCTTCGTCCAGGGCCGACCCGCCAAATGCGCCATCGACTGCTCGGCATGTCCGGAGTCGAATCAATTGCTCGATTGCGCAGTACCGATCGCCATTGGATTGCCGTCTCATCGGAAACGAGGTCAGGGACGGCCCCGCTGCCGGTTACTTCACCCTGTTGCGGCGCCGAGACGCGCGCAACGGCGTCTGCCTGCGCACTGCATCAAAAGTGGGTTCCGACAATGAACTTGGCCACCCAGCGATCGGCATCATGGGTCAGACCCCGGCCCAGGCCGGCATTGACATCGACGCCGCCGACCTTCTGGTCGACCACGGCATAGAGCGTCTTGCTGTTGCGATTTAGCGCCTGCAGGTGACTCAACGGCCCCAGTTCGTTGTAGGCCTCGAACCCGATCGACGTTTTTTCCCCCGTCTCGTAGGCCACTTTGAGGTCCAGCGACGCCGTCACCGGGCCGCCGGTCTTCGACAGGCTCCAGTCCAGATTCGGGTTCGCGGCAATCGTCCAATGGCCGGACCGGTAACCCAGGATGCCTTTCAGTTCAGCATTCCATGGCACTTCTGAGACTCGCGCTCCGGTTCGCCCCACCTCGAGATTGAGTCCCCAGAAATAGCCCGCCTCGGCGTCGTGCGGTGCGATGTACTTGAGGCGCACCTTGCCGCCCTCGACACGCCCGCCGTCGTGCGGGCCCCGCGTCGTCAGCACGTACAAGCCCAGTTCAAGCGTTTGGGTCAGGCCGTAGTAGAACTCCGGCGTTAGCCTGTACACGTGATGGGGTGGCAACTCGCCCGGGTAGCTCGGCGCATCGGAACCTGAGATCACGAAGTTGTTGTGGAGATCGAGTCCGAACTTCCCTGGCGCTCTGAGATCGTCCATGTAGACCTGGATTTCTTCCGACGCAGCATGGCAGGTTGCGGCCGCGAACATCCCCAGTGCCACACCCACGACCAGCGACGGAATCAAATTTTTCGCGGCTTTCGTCCGTGAGCGATGTGTCGTACTCATGAAAATAATCTCCGAGGAATGTGCAGGAAGGGCGCCGATCGCGCAGCGCGCGACATCATGCGACCGCGGCGGCTGGCGGCGAACGCCGAGTGGCAGCATCACCGAGCTGCAAGGGACCTGAGTATCCTTGCACGCGCTGAACTTCGGTGGGCGGAGCGATCTTCAGCTTTTGCCTCGATGCCGGCTTCGGGTAGATCCGCGAAAAGCGACGACATAGCCGAGGCCGAGACGTTCGGGGAGTTTCCGAAACCCCATGCAATCCAGAGGATCTGGTCAACAGCGTTCACCCGTCGGCCGCTGCCCCGACGCGATCAGCGCGCCGAGCAGCAGCACGCCGGCCGAAACCGCCAGCCCGCCGCGCAAGCCACCGGCGCCGTCCGCGACCCAGCCGACCAACGTCGGTCCGACGATCTGTCCGGCAGCGAAAAGGGTCGTGAACGCGGCGATGCCGGCCGGCCACGCGCCGGCGGGCAGGTTGTGGCGCACCAGCGCCGTCGTCGAGGCAACGACCGACAGGAACACGCCGCCGAACAACAGGCCCGATGCGAACACCGCGGCCGGGTGCGCGCTCAGCACCGGCAGCACGGTCGCGACAGCGAGCAACGCGTTCAGCAAGCACAGCGCGCCGCCGCCGCGCTGGCGCTGCAGCAACCCGGCCCAGACGAACGACGAGCCGATCACCGCGACGCCGAGCAGTGCGAAGAACACCGTGATCGCGACGCTGCCGAGCTGCTGCTCGCGCAGCAACGTGACGACGAACGTCATGTAGCCGATGTAGCCGAGCCCGAACATGAAGTACGACGCCAGCCCGAAGGCGAAGTGCCGCCACACAAAGCGCTCGCGTGCCGACGGCGCGGCGCGTGCCGGCTCCAGCCCACGCGTTGCCGCAGCGGTGACCGCGGTGGCGAGTAGCGCTGCGATGCCGAGCGCCAGCCACGCCCAACGCCACGGGTGCTCGCCCGGCAGCGTGCTCAGTGGCGGCACCAGCAAAGCCGAGATCACGATGCCGATGCCCGCACCGCCGTAGTAGATGCCGAGCACGAGGCCGGCCGACGGCGCCGGGTTGCCTGTGTCGGCCGGTGCGCGGCCGCTGAGCCGCGCCGCGAGCAGGCCGCCCGAGACAAAAGTCGCGGCGCTCGCGATGCCGGTGAGTCCGCGCAACAGGTACAGCGCCGCATCAACGGTGACCGCGCCGTGCGCGGCCAGCAGCAAGGCCGAGCCGACGCCTCCAGCCAGCAACGTGCTGCGCGCGCCGAAGCGCCGCAGCCAGCCCGGTGCCAGCAGCGCGCCGACCAGGTAGCCGGCGGCGTTGACGGTGTTCATCGCGCCGGCGGTTGTGTAGCTCCAGCCGAGGTCGGCGCGCATCGGCGGCAGCAGCAAAGCATACGAAAAGCGCGCCAGGCCGAGCGACACGGCGGCGGCCAGCGCGAGCGCGGCAGCGACCGCGAGGACGTGGAGTTCCCGGTCGGGGGTCGTCAAGGAAGGTGCTTGCGGGTGGGGGCTCGAGGAACGGTGCGTCATGAGATTCAGTCTGGCACGCCGCGGTCGCGTGACGCTTCGTGCCGTGTCGAAACGTCGACCCAGCGCTCGGCCAGCAGGCGCGCCGCGACCTCGGCGAAGCCGGCGCCGCGTGCGCCCCGCGTGAGATACGGCGGCCAGGTCGTCAGCACATCGGCGAACGCCATCAGGTTCGCGACGCCCACGCTGAGCGGGAAATGGCCGAACATGAGCTGGTCGTGGGTCGAATCGCCGACGTAGACCCACCGTTCGCGCTCCGCGTCGAGGTCGCGCGCCAGCAGCCGTCGCACGATCCAGCGTGCGCCGCTGAGCTTGGTGTGCTCGCCGAACCAGCCGTTGACGTGGATTGAGCTGACAGTTGCGGTCATGCCTTCGTCGCGCATCACGGCCAGCACCGCGTCGACCTGCGCCCGGTCGAGGTGCGCGAACTCGGCGTGGTCGATCGCGATGTCGGTCACGCGGCCGGCGCTGTCGCGCGCGAGCGCCGCGCCCGGGACCTCGCGCAACACACGCGCCGCGACCTCGCGCAGGCGATGCGCGTTCCGGGCGCGGGTCGGACCGTCTTGCGCGTATTCGGTCGTGAGCACATCGCCCTCGCGGAACAAGGCCACGGCGCCGTTCTCGGCCACGATCGCGTCGACGGGCCAGCCGCCTCGGTCGAGCGCTTGCGCGAACGGCTCGCACCAACCCATCGGCCGGCCGGTGATCGCTATGACGTGAAGGCCGGTGGCACAGAGCGCGGCGAGCGCGGCCCGCGCATCAGGCGTGATCGCGCCCAAGGTCGTCAGCGTGTCGTCGATGTCGGTCAGCACACCGACCACGCACCGCGCGTCGGCTGCGGGCAACTCGCACCACGGTCGGGCATGTGGCGCGGTCGAAGTCAGGTTCATGCCGGCAGTCTTGCACAGGCTTTTGCGCCACTTCGGCGAGACGTCTACAATTCAACCACTTTCCGAGGAGCGTTGCAAGGCTCGCCGCAGATTCAAGATTTTGAGTCGACGCTGCGTCCCCAGGCTCGGAATGCGGAACGAGTTTTCAACCGCAGCAACCGCGCTCACCCGCACGATTCAAGCCTCGTGGGTGAGCTCTGACTTTCCCGATGTGCACGTCGTGCGGGTTCCTCATTCAATCTGGAGCCCGATATGAACGCTGTTTTGAAACCCGTCCAAAACGCCATCGCCGACTACGCCATCGCCGATGCGAGCCTCGCTGCCTGGGGCCGCAAGGAAATCAAGATCGCCGAGACCGAGATGCCCGGCCTGATGGCCATTCGCGAAGAGTTCGCGGTTGCGCAGCCGCTCAAGGGCGCGCGCATCACCGGCAGCATCCACATGACGATCCAAACCGCCGTGCTGATCGAGACGCTGCAAGCGCTCGGCGCCTCGGTGCGTTGGGCTTCGTGCAATATCTACTCGACGCAAGACCACGCCGCCGCGGCACTCGTCGAAGACGGCACGCCGATCTTCGCGCACAAGGGCGAAACGCTGACCGAATACTGGGATTTCACCCACCGCATCTTCGAGTTCGGCAGCAAGGGTTCAGAGGGCGAAGGCCCGAACATGATCCTCGACGACGGCGGTGACGCCACGCTGCTGATGCACCTCGGCAAGCGCGCCGAGAAAGACGCTTCGCTGCTCGCCAACCCGACCAGCGAGGAAGAGACCTGCCTGTACGCCGCCATCAAGGCCAAGCTCGCGGTCGACGCGACTTGGTACACCCGCAAGTGCGCCGAAATCATCGGCGTGACCGAAGAGACCACCACCGGCGTGCACCGCTTGAACGAAATGAGCGCGAAGGGCACGTTGCTGTTCCGCGCGATCAACGTGAACGACAGCGTCACGAAGAGCAAGTTCGACAACCTCTACGGTTGCCGCGAATCGCTGGTCGACAGCATCAAGCGCGCGACCGACGTGATGATCGCCGGCAAGGTGGCCGTGGTCGCCGGCTACGGTGACGTGGGCAAGGGCTCGGCCCAGGCGCTGCGTGCCTTGAGCGCGCAGGTCTTGGTTACCGAGATCGACCCGATCAATGCGCTGCAGGCCGCGATGGAAGGCTACAAGGTCGTGACGATGGAATACGCCGCCGACAAGGCCGACATCTTCGTCACCGCCACCGGCAACAAAAGCATCATCACGCACGACCACATGCTGGCGATGAAAGACGAAGCCATCGTCTGCAACATCGGCCACTTCGACAACGAAATCGACATTGCTTCTATCGAACAATACGAGTGGGACGAGATCAAGCCGCAGGTCGACCACATCAAGTTCCCGAGCGGAAAAAAAATCATCATGCTGGCCAAGGGCCGGCTGGTGAATTTGGGTTGCGCCACGGGTCACCCGAGCTTCGTGATGTCGGCCAGCTTCGCGAACCAGACGATTGCGCAAATAGAGCTGTACACGAAGCAGGACGCGTACGAAAACGGCCAGGTCTACGTGCTGCCCAAGCACCTCGACGAGAAGGTCGCACGCCTGCACCTGAAAAAGGTCGGCGCGATGCTGACCGAGCTGTCGAGCGAGCAGGCCGAGTACATCGGCGTCAGCAAAGCCGGCCCTTACAAGCCTGACACGTACAGGTATTGATCGGCCGATGTCAGCCCCCGCGTCACTTCGTTCCTGCCCCCCAATGCGGCGCTCAGCCGCCTTGGGGCGGCCCGGCGCCGGCTGATGCGTGCCGATCAGCTGTTGGTTCAGCGTTTGCTCGCTCCGACAAGATCGGCCGCACAGCGGCTAATCGATGCGGGCGCCGTGCGCTGGCTCGGCCCGAAGGGTTGGGCGGTGCCACGCAAGGCGGGCGAAGACCTGCCGGAGGCGTGCCAGATCGAGGTCACCGACGACGCGGAGCTGCGCTTCGTGTCGCGCGGCGGCCTGAAGCTCGAAGCGGCGCTCGCGCATTGCGGGGTTGAGGTCGAGGGCAAGCTGTGCCTCGATGTGGGCCAAAGCACCGGTGGCTTCACCGATGCGCTGCTGCAGTGCGGCGCGGCGCGAGTCGTCGGGCTCGACGTAGGGCGCGCGCAGCTTGCGGCGTCGCTGGTCGACGACCCGCGTGTGGTGTCGCACGAAGGCCTGAACGCGCGCGACGTGGCCGGCTCGGCTTTCGAGCAGGAGGAGCTACTGCGCTCGTTTCACATCGTCGTCGCCGACCTGTCGTTCATCTCGCTCACGCACCTGCTGCCGACGATCGCGAACTACCTCGCGCCGGCCGGCCACGCCGTGTTGCTCGTGAAGCCGCAGTTCGAGCTGCAGCCGGTCGACATCGGCAAGGGCGGGTTCGTCAAGGATGCGGCGAGCTACCCGCGCGTCGAGCAGCGCATTCACGATGCGTGCGCCGCGCTGAACTTGACGGTGCGCGAGTATTTCGCGAGTGCCATCAACGGTGGCGACGGCAGCAAGGAATTCTTCGTGTGGGCCACGCCGGCCGCCTGACCAGGGACGTGACACCGTGAGCAAGACGACCCCCCCGATCAGCCTTGAATTTTTTCCGCCGAAAACGCCAGAAGGCGTGACCAAGCTCGCCGCCGTGCGCCAGCAGCTCTACGCACTGAAGCCGCAGTTCTGTTCGGTGACTTATGGTGCAGGCGGCTCGACGCAGGACGGCACTTTCGCGGCCGTCAAGGCGATCATCGAAGAAGGCGTCGAGGCCGCGCCGCACTTCTCGTGCATCGGTGCGAGCCGCGAGTCGATCCGCGCGAAGCTCGCGCAGTTCAGGCAGAGCGGCATCCGCCGCATCGTCGCGCTGCGCGGTGACTTGCCGAGCGGCTACGGCGGCAGCAACGGCGAGTTTCACCACGCGAGCGACCTGGTCGCTTTCATCCGCGCCGAGACCGGTGACGCCTTCCACATCGAAGTCGCTGCCTACCCCGAAATGCACCCGCAATCGCGTTCACCGCAGGCCGATCTGCAGGCCTACGTGGCCAAGGTGAATGCCGGCGCGAGTTCGGCGCTGACGCAGATGTTCTTCAACGCCGACGCGTACTTCCGTTTCGTCGAAGAATCGCGCGCACTCGGCGCCGAGGTGCCTGTTGTGCCCGGCATCATGCCCATCACGAACGCGAGCGGCATCATCCGCTTTGCCGACGCCTGCGGCGCAGACATGCCGCGCTGGATTCGCCTGCGTCTGCAGGGCTTCGGCGACGACGGCGATTCGATCAAGGCCTTCGGGCTGGACGTGATCGCGATGCTCTGCGAGCAACTGCGCGCGGGTGGCGCACCAGGGTTGCACTTTTACACGATGAACCAGAGCGTGGCAACGTTGGAGTTGATGCGTCGGCTGGGGTGACCATGGCAGGGCAGGGCCGCGGCTACTGTCGCTCCCACATCACCCCGTCTTCCGTCAGCATCGCGTCGAGCAGAATGTCCACCGGCCCGGCGCGTAGCATCGGCAAGAAGCCGTGCGTGAAACTCACGCCGACGGTCACCGGCCGCGGTGACAGCGATGACAGCGTGCGGTCGAAGAAGCCGCCACCGTAGCCGAGCCGCACGCCGCCCGGTCCGAAACCGAGGCAGGGCACGACCAAAATTTCGGGCGCGAATTCTTCGGTGTCTTTCGGCTTCGGGATGTCATACGCGTCGTGCTCCATCGCGCAGCCGGGGTACCAGACGTGAAAGCGCAACTGACCGGTCTCTCGGTCGGCCACAGGCAGGCCGATGCGGCGGGTGGCTGCTTCGGGGGCACCTTCGGTCCAGCGGTAGAGCGCGGGCAGCGGGTCGAACTCGCCCTTGATCGGCCAGTAGGCGCCGATCGTGTTCTCGCGCCGGCCGACGAGCCAGACCCGCAGCGCGTGCTGCAACTGCACCGCACGCTCCAAGCGGTCGGTCAGGGCGAGGCGCGCGGCAATCAGTTTGCTTCGCAAGGCTGCGCGGTCGGGCGCGGGTGGCTGCATGCAGGCTCCATCGGGGTTGGCCGGGGTTGAGTCGAACGGCGCTGCCATTGTGCGACCCGCCCGCGCGGCTTTGTTCCGCGTTTACTTCGACCTGCCCGAACAAGCCATGGCGTCGCTGCCGTCGATGCAACCCTGGGCCCGTCTCGCGCCGGCCGCTGCGCTCTGCGCCAAAGCCACGACGCCGTGCGCCGCCAGGCCGGTCAGCGCCGCCAGCGCGCGCAACGGCGCTTCGAACAGCGCACCTGTCGCACTCTGGCGGCGCGGGTACCAGCGCACCGTGGCCGCCGCGCCGGTGTCGGCCGGCTCGATCACCGCGTTCTCGTTCACCGCGAGCCGCAAACGTTGGCCGGGCTCGATGACGTGGTCGCCGAGGTCGCCATTGCGCGTCAACCAGACGCGCCCATCGACCACGAGCACCTCACCGCCGAGGCGGCCGAGGTGCAGGGCCTCTCCGGCGGACAGGTGTCGAACGGTCCGTGTAGATTGCGCATTCATCATCAATCTCCTGGGGTGGGTGTGACTATCATCGGTGCGATGAAGCGAAGAATCCAATGAAAGTCAGGGTGTCGATTGATGCGGATTCGACATGAGTGGCGATCATGGGTAGCACCACACGCCGTCCGCTCTCGCTGACCAACCTGCGCGCGTTCGAGGCGGTCGCACGGCGTTTGAGCTTCAGCGAGGCGGCCGCTGAGCTGTTCGTCACGCAGTCGGCGATCAGCCGGCAGATCAAGAGGCTCGAAGACGAACTGGGCGCCGCGCTGTTCGTGCGCGGCACCCGCCATGTCGAAATCACGCAGAGCGGTCAGATGTTGCTGCGTGCGGTCGAGGCGAGCTTGCCGAAGATCGACGCCAGCGTGCGCCAGATTCGTGCGGCGCGCAGCCGCAAACGGGTCAGCGTGACGACCTTCGCGTCGTTCGGCTCGCTCTGGCTGCTGCCGCGCATCGAGGCGTTCCAGCGCGACCACCCCGACATCGACATCCGCGTTTCCGCTGCCGATGCGATCGCCGACCTCGACGACCCCGAGCTCGACCTCGCGCTGCGCTATTGCAGCCCGGCACAGGCGCCTGCAAGCGCGATCCGCCTGTTCGGCGAGGTGCTGACGCCGGTGGTGAGCCGCTCGCTGGCCGAACAGATTCGCCTCGGCATCGCACCGCAGCTGGCTAAGCCGGAAGATTTGGCACAGCACACGCTCGCCGAAGAAGACGACACCAAAACCAGCACCGAGTACCTGAGCTGGCGTCGCTGGCTGAGTGAGCACGACCAGCCCGGTTTGCAGCCCAAGCGCTGGCTCTACCTCAACTTCACGTACCAACAGGTGCAGGCCGCGCTCGCCGGCCATGGCGTGGCGCTGGCGCGGGTCGCGCTGGTGTTCGAGGCACTGCAGCGCGGTGAACTCGTCGAGCCGTTCGGCGCCGAGGGGCGCATGGCCAGCCCGTACCTGTATTGGCTCGTCGTCGCGCCCGGCAGCCGGGCGCGGCCCGAGGTGGTGCAGTTTTTCCACAGGGTGCTGGCGCAGGCGGCCGAGACGCGCAAGGCGGTCGGCGAGCCAGAAACCTAGACCACGCCGCGCTCGGTGACGATCAACGTCAGCGGTTGGTCGTGCGGCTCGGGCATGAACGCTCCTGCGCCGATCTCGGCAATGGCCCACGCTACGCCGATCACCGTGACGTGCGGGTGCTGCGCGAGCCAGCGGTCGAAGTACCCGCCGCCATAGCCAAGCCGGTAGCCCGACGCGGTGAACCCAACGCACGGCGCCAGCACCACATCGGGCGCGACGGGGGCGCCATGGCTGGTCGCGAAGCCGCACTCGTCGACCGCCGCGGGCGGCGTGCGATCCCAGGCGCGGTAGTGCATCTGCACCGGCTTGCGCTGCGCAAACGGCAGGGCGAGCGGCACCTTTGCGAACGTGGAGTCGGCAACGAGCGCGCCCACTGCGTTAAATTCGCACCGATGCGGCCAGTACAGGCCCAAAGTTTGCGGCTCCAGCTCCGATAAAACCTGGGTCAGTTGGTGCCCAAGCGCTGCACCGGCTGCCTCGAAATCGGTGCCCGCAACGAACGCTTCGCGCTGCGCCAACAAGGCTTTGCGCAGTGCCTGGCGCGACCCTGTGGGCGCGCCGTGTGATGCTGAATTCAAGATGATCCCGTGATGACGTCGAAACCGAAAACTTGTTCCAAATCAGTATATGGGCGCCTCCTGCTCGGCACGCTCGCGCTCTGCGCGGGGTTGATCGCGGCAGTGCCTGTGGCGCATGCGCAAGCCGGCGATGCAACCATCGTCGATGCTCGCGAAGCCTTTCGCAAGAAAGACCGTGTGCGCTTGACCGCACTGCGCAGCGCAGCGGTCGCTGCCAAGCTGCCGCTGGCGATGTGGCCCGACTACTGGGAGCTGACCAACCGCATCGGTGAAGTCCAGCAGGCCGAGGTGAATGAGTTCGCCGCGCGCTGGCCTGGCACCTATGTCGAAGACCGCTTTCGCAACGACTGGCTGCTCGAGCTGGGCAAGCGTCGCGACTGGGCCAACTTCGCCGCAGAATTCCCGCGCTTTCGCATGAACGACGATGCGTCGGTCACCTGTTACGCGCTGCTCGTCGACGCCCAGGCCGGCAAAGAGGTTCGCGAGCCCGCGCTCGCTGCCTGGTTCGCGCAGCGCGATGCCGACGACGCTTGCGCGCTCCTCGCGGCCACGCTCACTGACGCGAAGCAGTTGAGTACCGCCGATGCTTGGCGCAAGGCCCGATTCTCTGTCGAAGCGGGCCGCTCGCGCGCCGCGCGGCAAGCCGCCACGCTGGTGAGCCTGGCCGGCGGCAACGCGGTCGGCGAGCTCACCGAAAGCCCGGCGCGGTACCTCGCGAAAAGCGGCTCTGCGGCGAACCGCGCGGCCGCCGAGCTGACCACGTTGGCGCTGATGCGCATGGCTTTGAGCGATGCCGATTCGGCCGTCGGTTTGTTGAACGACCGGTGGGATCGCGTGCTGCCGCCCGACCTCGCCGCGTGGGCCTGGGCCGCTGCGGGTAAACAGGCTGCAATGAAGCTGCAGCCGGAGGCGGCCGACCATTACCAGCGCGCTGCGCAGCGTTCGACTCAGGCCGGCCGCAACATCGATTGGCCCGACGACATGCTGGCCTGGAAGGTGCGCGCCGCGCTGCGGGCCGACAACGGCAAGGCGCGCTGGCAGCAGGTCGCGCAGGCGATCAACGCGATGAGTCCGGCCGAGCAACGCGACCCGGCGTGGGTTTATTGGAAAGCGCGCGCGCTCACGGCGGTGGCCGCCGATTCGCAAGACGGCGAATCGATGCGCAGCCTCGCACGCGAGCAGATGGGCAGTATCGCGGGCCAAGTCAATTTCTACGCCGCGCTCGCGGCCGAGAACCTCGGCCAGCCGGTGTACATGCCGCCGCGCCCGTTGCCGTCGACGCTCGCCGAGCGTGCCGCGGTCGACGGGAACCCCGGCTTCGCGCGGGCACTGCAACTGATCGCGATCGGCCTGCGCAGCGAAGGCGTGCGCGAGTGGAACTTCTCGATCCGCGGCCTGAGTGACCGTGAGCTGCTCGCTGCCGCGCAACTCGCCTGCGACCGCGAGGTTTGGGATCGCTGCATCAACACCAGCGACCGCACCAGGACCGAGATCGACATGGCGCAGCGTTTCCCGATGCCGTTCCGAAAAGACGTGGTCGCCAAAGCGAGCGAGATTGGCCTCGACCCGGCGTATGTTTACGGCCTGATCCGCCAAGAATCACGCTTCATCACGGACGCACGCTCGACCGTCGGCGCCTCTGGCCTGATGCAGCTGATGCCCGCCACCGCGCGTTGGACGGCGAAGAAGATCGGCCTGAGCTACACCCAAGATTTGATCACCGACCGCGACACCAACCTCAAGCTCGGCACCAGCTACTTGAAGCTCGTGCTCGATGACTTCAACGGCTCGCAGGCGCTCGCCGCCGCGGCCTATAACGCTGGCCCGGGCCGGCCACGCAAATGGCGCGACGGTCCCATCGTCGAGCCCGCGATCTGGGCCGAAAACGTGCCGTTCGCCGAGACGCGCGACTACGTCAAGAAAGTGCTCAGCAACGCGACCTATTACGCCGCGCAGCTCGGCGTGGCGGCGCCTTCCCTCAAGACGCGGCTCGGTCGCCCGATCGGCCCGGCCGCACAACCGAACGCGCTCGACAAGGACCTGCCTTAGTCCTGCCGCCGTTCCTCCGCAGAGGGTCGGGATGAGGGTGTCCCTCTCCCTCTGCCTCCGGGAGAGGGTCGCGGTGAAAGCGCGGAGCGCATCAGTCCCATGCGAAACCGTCATGCGTTACCGCGCTCGGCGTCGTTAGCATTGGCGCCGGTCATCTCGTGAGGCGCAAATGCAGCTCTACATCGGCAACAAGAACTACTCCTCCTGGTCGATGCGCCCGTGGGTGCTGATGACGCAGGCCGGCATCCGGTTCGACGAGGTGATGCTGCGCTTCGACGCGTTCGCGCCCGGCTCGGCCTTCAAGACCGCGGTGGCGCGCATCAGCCCCGCCGGCCGCGTGCCGGTGCTGGTCGACGACGGCTTGGTGGTCTGGGACACGTTGGCGATCGCCGAATACCTCGCCGAGCGCTTTCCCGAGAAGCAGCTCTGGCCAGTCGATGCGCGCGCCCGCGCCCGCGCACGCAGCGTCTGTGCCGAGATGCACGCCGGCTTCGGCGCGCTGCGCAGCCATTTCGGCATGAACATTGAGGCCGTGCTGCCCGAGGTCGGCGCGCGTGTGCTGGCCGAGCAGCCGGAGGTGCGCGAGAACGTCGCGCGCATCGTCACGATGTGGAACGAGCTGCTTGAGCAGCACGGTGGGCCGATGCTGTTCGGCGCCTTCGGGGTTGCCGATGCGTTCTATGCGCCAGTCGTGATGCGGTTTCGCACTTATGCCGTGCCGGTGCCGCCACCGGTTGCGGCCTACATGCAGCGCCTGGTCGCACTGCCGGGTGTGGCGGCCTGGATCGCCGATGCGCTCGCCGAGAAAGACTTTTTGCCGTTCGAGGAGGCGTACCGCACGCAGGCTTGAACGGCTTCGTGCGCCTTAGACTGCGCCGATGAAACGCTACCTCGTCGGCGGTGCGGTGCGCGACGCGCTGCTCGGGCTGCCTGAGGGTGACCGCGACTGGGTCGTCGTCGGTGCGAGCCCGCAAGAATTGCTCGACGCCGGCTACCTGCAGGTCGGCCGCGACTTCCCCGTCTTCCTACACCCGCAGACGCACGAGGAGCACGCGCTCGCGCGCACCGAGCGCAAGACGGCTGCCGGCTACCGCGGCTTCGAGGTGCAGGCCGACCCGTCGGTCACGCTCGAAGACGACCTGCTGCGCCGCGACCTGACGATCAACGCGATCGCGCAGGACGAAGCCGGCGTGCTGATCGACCCGCACGGCGGGCAACGCGACATCGCAGGCAAGGTGCTGCGGCATGTGTCGGCGGCCTTCGTCGAAGACCCGGTGCGCATCCTGCGGCTCGCGCGTTTTGCCGCACGCCTCGACGGCTTCACCGTGGCCGACGAGACGATGGCGCTGATGCGCCGCATGGTCGAAAGCCGCGAGGTCGATGCGCTGGTATCCGAGCGTGTCTGGCAAGAGCTCGCGCGCGGGCTGATGTCGGCCACGCCGTCGCGCATGTTCGCGGTGCTGCGCGAATGCGGCGCGCTCGTGCGGCTGCTGCCCGAGGTCGACCGTTTGTGGGGCGTGCCGCAGCGTGCCGACTACCACCCCGAGGTCGACACCGGCGTGCACCTGATGATGGTGCTCGACATGGCGGCGCGGTTGAACGCCAGCTTGGCGGTGCGCTTCGCCTGCCTCGGCCACGACCTCGGCAAAGGCACGACGCCGACCGATGTGCTGCCGCGCCACATCGGCCACGAGCAGCGCAGCGTCGCGCTGGTGCGCGATGTCTGCGAGCGCCTGCGCGTGCCGCTCGCCTGCCGCGAGCTTGCCGAGGTCGTGGCGCGCGAGCACGGCAACGTGCACCGCAGCGGCGAGTTCGGTGCGGCCGCCGTGCTGCGGTTGATCGAGCGCTGCGACGCGATCCGCCGGCCGGAGCGCTTCAACGAGATGCTGCTCGCCTGCGAGTGCGATACGCGCGGGCGGCTCGGGCTCGAAGCGTCGGCGTACCCGCAGCGCGAACGGCTCGGTCGCGCGCTCGATCTCGCACGCAGCATCGACAGTGCCGTGGTGGCCGCGCGGGCCGTGGCGCTCGGGCTGAGCGGCCCGGCGGTCGGCGAGGCGATCCACCGGGCGCGCGCAGATGCGGTCGCTGCCGGGCTGGACGCGCCGGCGTGATGCCTTACCGCACCCGCCCGACGCACGGGTGACAGCGGCCCGGGCATCGCCCGCCCACAATCGAGGTCATTGCCCACCCCCTCCGGAGACTCGACCATGACCGACTTGTTCTCACTCGAAGGCCGCATCGCCCTCGTCACCGGCGGCTCGCGCGGCATCGGCCGCATGATCGCCGCGGGCTTTCTCGCCGCCGGCGCCAAGCGCGTCTACATTTCGTCGCGCAAGGCCGCCGATTGCGACGCGACCGCCGAGGCGCTGTCGGCCCACGGCGAGTGCGTCTCGCTGCCGGCCGATGTGTCCTCGATGGAGGGCATCAACGCGCTCGTGGCGGCTTATGCGGCACGCGAGAACACGCTCGATATTCTCGTCAACAACGCCGGCGCAGCCTGGGGCGAGAGTTTCGACACATTCCCCGAGAAAGGCTGGGACAAGGTCGTCGACCTGAACCTGAAGTCGCCGTTCTTTCTCACGCAAGCCTTGATCGCGCCGCTGCGCGCCGCCGCCAAGACGCAGCCGGCCAAGGTCATCAACATCGCGTCGATCGACGGCATCTCGGTGAACCCGCAGGAGACGTATTCGTACGCGGCCAGCAAGGCCGGGCTGATCCAGCTGACGCGCCGCATGGCGCTGCGTCTGGCCGAAGACAACATCGTTGTCAGCGCGATCGCGCCGGGTGCCTTCGCCTCCGAGATGAACCGCGTCGCGCGCGACCAGGCCGAAGAGACGGCCAAGCGCATCCCCGCC
Source organism: Rhizobacter sp. (assembly GCA_031363645.1). Classification (GTDB taxonomy): domain Bacteria; phylum Pseudomonadota; class Gammaproteobacteria; order Burkholderiales; family Burkholderiaceae_C; genus LMDS01. The sequence continues at coordinate 17,039 of JANLUW010000511.1, forward strand.
AAGCGCATCGGGCGCGACGACGACATGGCGGGCGGCGCGGTCTACCTCGCTTCGCGTGCCGGCGACTACGTGATGGGGTCGACCCTCGTGATCGACGGTGGTGTGACGCACGCGAGAGGCTGAGCCGAACGATCGGAAGCCACAGCGGATGCTCGCTCGTCCGGCGCTCGGCGTTCGGCAATCGAGGTCCTGCAATTGCATAGAAGCGCCTGGTAGGCTCTGTTCAAAATTGAACAAAAAATTGCAATTCGTCCGCCGATGAACTAGCCTTCGAACATGAACGCAATTCTCAGACCCAGCGCTCCGCCCGTCGACCTCGATTCCACGGCGGCGGCGCAAGCCGCGTTACGCAGCTTCTGGCGCATCGGCGAGGCCTGGCAGCTCGACGCCACCGAGCAGGCCACCTTGCTCGGCATCGGCCGCACCACGCTTTACCAGTGGAAGCAAGGCAAGGTCAGCGCCGGGCTCGACCGCCACGTGCTGGAGCGCCTCTCCTACGTGTTCGGCATTTACGCCGCGTTGCAGATCCTGCTGCCGGTCGGCAGCCAGGCCGACGCGTGGGTGCGCAAACCGAACGCCGCACCGCTGTTCGGCGGCAAGCCGGCGCTGACGCGCATGCTCGGCGGGCAGGTCGCCGACCTGTACGTGGTGCGCCACTACCTCGATGCGCAGCGGGGCGGCAAAGCCTGAATGGTCGTCACGGCGCCTAAGCACATTCCGCTCTGCAACATCGATTGGCGGCCCAGCTACCGATTGATCCCTTCACGCTACCCGACCGTCGGCCTCTACGACCGCGTTGCCGACCCGACCGACCTCGATGTCGTGTTCGCGGTCGAGGCACTGACCAACCCGCGCATTCGCGACGAGCTCGGTCAACTGCAACTTGTGCCGCTCGCCGAGCGTGTCAGCGGCGTCGGCAGCACGATGCTGATGGCGGCATTCACGCACCTGAACCTGGAAGGCTCGCGCTTCTCGGATGGCAGCTACGGCGTGTACTACGCGGCCCGGGCGCTCGAGACAGCGGTGGCCGAAGTCAGCCACCACCGCGCGCTGTTTCTTGCGCGTACCGCCGAGCCGGCGATCGATGTCGACCTGCGGGTGATCGCCGCGAACGTCGACGCCGAGTTGCACGACCTGCGCGCGCTCGGCAAACGCGCTAACGCGCTGCTCGACCCGAACGACTATGGCGCGCCGCAGGTGCTCGGCAAGCAACTGCGCGAGGCCGGCAGCTGGGGTGTGCTTTTTCCGAGCGTGCGCCACGAAGGCGGCTTCTGCGTCGGCTTGTTCCGGCCGAAAGCGCTGCGCAACGCCCGCTCCGGCGCGCACATCGCACTGCACTGGGACGGCACGCGAATCACGCACTGGTACGAGAAACGCGGGCCGCATCTGCTGCCCTGAAACAAGTGATTCACATGACGGCACGGCTGGATCGCTCGGAAGCGGCCACCAAGGTTCTGACATTCGAATAAGAACCTACTCTCGTCGTTTTTGAGGCCGATGAGTTGCTGCCTGCGTGCAACTGCTGGCACGTCCCGGCGTCGTATGTTGCGGGCATGAAATCCAAGCTTTTGTCTGCGACTCAAATGCACGCCGAGGTCTCCTCTTGAAGCACTGGCGACGTTTATTACCCTTACTTTGACTGGTTGCGGTTTGTCCTCTCCAACGTCGTCATGTTGGGACACTCCGGGCTGCTGGGCGACTCGATTCCGAAGTCTGGAAATCTTGCAGTGCAAGTGTTCTTCGCCCTGAGCGGCTGGTTGATTGGCGGCATCTTGTTGGCACCGAAGCGAGCTAGCCTCCCGCAGTTGTTTTTCAACCGGTTGATGCGGATCTGGGCGTCGTACTGCACAGCGTTTGCGTTCCTCGGTGTTGCAAGCTTGCTGCGCGAGCCCCTTACAGGAAGTGGCTCGAGTTCATGGCATACAAGGCCACCTTCGTGTGGAACCTGTTTGGAACACAACAGTTGGCGACGCAAGTCGCGGCAATGCCGCTGCGGGGGACCGGTAATCACTTTTGGAGCGTCAACGCTGAAGAGCAGTTCTATCTTCTGGCGCCTGTTGTAATTGCAATCCCGTTCTTCGGTCGTCGTGTCGCACTTTGGCTGTTGATAGCGGTCGTGTGCTGGTGGTTCGACATGTATGCGTCCATTGTGTTGGCCGTATTGGCAGCATCTATAAATCAGGCACACCCCGGATTTCAAAAACTCGAGTCAGTACGAATTGCACCGGCAGTGGCCGGACTCGCCGCTTCAGCAGTCATGGCCACCAGCCTCGACTACGAACACGCTGCACCGGTCTTCGGTGTGTGCACGGTGCTGCTCCTTGCAGTGGAGGGTCAACGAGCCCGTTTGGGCAGTTTTGCTGATCGGCTGTCTTATCAGCTTTACCTGAATCACTGGATAGGAGGCTTCGCGGCTACTGTGTTGCTTATTCCGTTCGGACTCGGTCACGACCCAATTCACCTTTACCTGGGCGTCGTGCTTAACCTTTGTTCGGCCCCTGCGCTCTACTGGTACGTCGATCGACGGCTGCTTGCAAATCGGAAGGCGTGGTTCACACCGTTGCGAGGGTGTATTGCGATGAGCTTGGCCTATGCGATCGTGACAGTTGACATCCTGTATGGATTGGCGATGTTGCGCATGTTCGAGCACGCTTGACACCGCCTAAACACGAACTCGTATCGAGATTAGCCTCCGCTCATAGCCGGCGCCGGTACCGCCATCGCGAGCAACACCTGGGCATATGCCTTGGCCAGGTTGTCGGTGTGCAGCGAGGCCATGCCGCCGCCGCCGAGCACATCGTGCAGCACGAAGTTGATCGCGTTCAGGCCGGGCAGGTCGAAGCGCTCGACCTTGCTTGGCGCGCGGTGTGCGAAATGCTCGGCCACGCGCCCGGGCGTGAGCCAGGCCGACAACGCGGCCAGGTGCTCGGGCCGGCGCGCGATCACGCCGATGTTCGCCTTGTCGCCTTTGTCGCCGGAGCGGCCGTGCGCGAGTGTGAGCAATGGCACCCGCTGCGCAGTCTCGGCGACTGCCGGCGCGCTCGCGTGTTGCAGTGCCGGGCCGAGCGTCGCCTCGTCGAAGCCGCCTGTGGTCGGGATCGCCACGGCCCAGCGCCCGCCGTTCACGTCCACCGAAACCGCCACCGCCGCCTTGGGCAACAGGAACGAGAACAGGCGCACCACCGGTGTCGGGCTCGGCCGGCCGCCGACGAGGCCGAGCGTGCCGGGCGCCATCGAGGTCGCAGCCGGCGCGAACTCGCGCGCGAAGAGTTCGAGGCTGTCTTTCGACGCCGCCTTCGCGCTCAACTTCAGCACCACCTCGCGCGCATCGCTGCGGCCGTTGGCACCGAACATTTCCTCGCCACCGAGCACCTCGACCCGTGTCTCGGTGTACGGCGGCAGCCCGCGTGCCACCAGCATGCGCTGCATGCGCGTGAACAGCGCGGCGCCGGTGCGCTGCGCCTTCCGCACCGCCTGCTCGCCGACGATCGTCAGGAAGCCGGTGTTGCGGTAGCCATCGGCGAACGTCGCGCTGACCTTGTAGCTTGCGGTCGGCGCGCGGCCGGTCGCACCCGTGACGCGCACGCGGTCCGCGCCGAGATGTTTGTCGTCGGAAGTCATGCGCACTTGCGTAAAGTCGCAGCTCACGTCGGGCACCACGTAGGCGCGCGGGTCGCCGATCTCGTAGAGCAATTGCTCGGCGACCGTGGCCGGCGTCACGAGCCCGCCGGTGCCAGGCGATTTGGTGATGACGAAGCTGCCGTCGGCATCGGCCTCGACGATCGGGAAGCCGATGTTCTCCCAGTCGGGCACCGCCTCCCAGTCGGTGAACAGGCCACCAGTGCATTGCGCGCCGCATTCAATCAGGTGGCCTGCGAGCGTGCCTTGCGCGAGCTGGTCGTACGCGTCGTCGGCCCAGCCGAACTCGTGCATCAGCACACCGAGCGTCACCGCCGAATCCACGCAGCGGCCGGTGATCACCACGTCGCAACCGGCATCGAGCGCACGCGCGATCGGCAGCGCGCCGAGGTAGGCGTTGATGCTCGCGACGCGCTGCGGAAATGCCTCGCCGCTGAACATCTCTGTGAGACCGGCGCCGCGCAACTCGGCCGAGCGGACGAGCAGGTCGTCGCCGAGCACCACGCCCACGCGCAGCGTGATGCCGAGCTCCGCCGCAAGCTCGAGCAATGCATCGCGGCAGGCCAGCGGGTTCACGCCACCGGCGTTCGCGACCACGCGGATGCGCTGCGCCTGCAATTGCGGCAGTGCCTCGCGCATCGTGGTCTGGACGAAGTCGACCGCGTAGCCGGCCGATGCATCCTTCGTGCGCTGCGCCGCGAGGATCGACATTGTTACCTCGGCGAGGTAGTCGAACACCAGGTAGTCGAGCTCGCCGCCGGCCAGCAGCTGCGGCACCGCGAGCGCGGTGTCGCCCCAAAACCCCGAGGCGCCGCCGATGCGCACGGTGGTGCGCCGCTTCGGGTTCGTCGTACTGCTTGTCATCTCATCGCCCTCGGTTGCCGGCCACCTGCCAGCTACAAAGCGGCATTGTGCGCATGAAGCTCTGTGGCCTGCTCGTCGGGCGATACGATCGATGCTCGTTGTCGAACTGGGAGCACCGCATGAGCCAGACCTTCAAAATTGCCGTCATTCCCGGTGACGGCATCGGCAAAGAGGTGATGCCCGAAGCGCTTCGCGTCTTGCAAGTCGCAGCCGCGCGCTTCGGCATCGCGCTCGAACTCACGCCGATCGCGTGGGCGAGCTGCGATCACCACGCCGCTACCGGCCAGATGATGCCGGACGATTGGAAGGCGCAATTGCAAGGGATGGATGCGCTGCTGTTCGGCGCCGTTGGCTGGCCTGCCGCGGTGCCCGATCACGTCTCGCTGTGGGGCTCGCTGCTGAAGTTTCGGCGCGAGTTCGACCAATACATCAACCTGCGGCCGGTGCGATTGTTCGAGGGCGTGCCGTGCCCGTTGGTCGACAAAAAAGGCGTGCCGCGCCGGCCCGGTGACATCGACTTTTTCGTCGTGCGCGAGAACACCGAAGGCGAGTACACCAACCTCGGCGGCACGATGTACGCCGGCACCGAGCGCGAGATCGTGATCCAGGAGTCGGTGTACTCGCGGCACGGCACCGATCGGGTGATGAAGTACGCGTTCGAGCTCGCGCAATCGCGCCCGCGCAAACACTTGACTGTGGCGACCAAATCGAACGGCATCGCGATCAGCATGCCGTGGTGGGACAGCCGCGCCGATGCGGTGGCCTCCGGCTACCCGCAGGTCACGGTCGACAAACAGCACATCGACATCCTGTGTGCGCGCTTCGTGCTGGAGCCGACGCGATTCGACGTGGTCGTGGCCTCGAATTTGTTCGGCGACATCCTCTCCGACCTCGGCCCGGCCTGCACCGGCACGATCGGCCTCGCGCCCTCTGCGAATTTGAACCCTGAGCGCACGTTCCCGTCGCTGTTCGAGCCGGTGCACGGCTCGGCGCCCGATATTTTCGGCAAGGGCATCGCCAACCCGATCGCGATGATCTGGTCGGCCGCGCTGATGCTCGATTTTTTAACCGGCGGGCAAGGCGCCGGCCGGGCGGCGCACGACGCGATCGTCCACGCGATCGAGACCGTGCTGTCCGCGGGGCCGCGCACCGCTGATCTGGGCGGCAGCGCCTCGACTGCGGAGGTCGGCACTGCGCTCGCCGCGCTCCTAGCAGACTGACCGCGCACGCTGACTTCCGATGCGTCTTTTGACGCTGCCGCCTGCGCGCGCATGGTCTACATTGCCGCCGCGGTCGCCGAAAGGCCGCGGGTTGGGAGCGGGAATGGACATCGAGAAACCCTTTGACGATCGGCGCTGGACAGCGCGCTGCGTGGCGCGCCTGGTCGAGCTCGACCCGCTGCTCGTCCCGGCGCTGGCGCAGCCGATCGCCGACGACATGAGTGCCCGGCCTCGTTGGCGGCGCATGGCGCCGGAAGACGCGGCGCAGGTGATGTTCGATTTCGGCGCCAAGCGCTGAGCGCCGTTTTGTAGGCGCTCACCGACGCCCGAACGCTCGGTCGGCCGAGTGACGCAGCGGCCGGCGCGGGTAACCATTCGTGGTCCGAGGCTGCGAGGCCTGTCAACTGGAGTCCGCATGAACCCGACCGACCGACCCGAAGCCTATGGTGTGTTCAAACCCGTGGGGCACGTGATCGTCGCGTTGCCAAGTGCACAAGAAGCTCAAGATGCCCATAGCGCCTTGCTGAGCGTGGGCTTCGAGGCGGCCGACATCGTTGCGTATTCACCCGAACAAATGAGGCGCCAGGCCGACATCGACATCGATCAGGCCGGCGTGCTGGCCGGCATCGGCCAGGAGCTCAACCTCGTGAAGGCGCACCGTGAACTCGCCATCAAGGGCCACAGCTTTTTGATGGTGCGTGCGCCCAAAGACGAGCAAGCCGAGCGCGTTGCCGACATCGCTCGGCGCTTCAACGCGACGCGCGCGCAAAGCTACGGCCACTTCTTGATCGAGGAGCTGATCGAGGTCGGCTCGGGCGAGAAGCAGGTTGCCGAGTCGCCCGACCGCGGGCTCGATGCGCAAACCCGATCGGGCCGCGAAGTCAGTGTCGATCAGCGCTGATTTCGTTCGTTAGCGCACCCAGCGCGCGGGCGGGGCGAGGGGCGTCGCTTCTACACTTTCGAGCTTCGAAACAAGAAGTTAAGGGAGTGGGAAAAGACGCGTTTTGTCTCCGCCGCGCAGGTGGCATCGGTTGTGGCTTCGGTGGTGTTGCGGGCCGCGTGCGGCAGCACACCCGAAGGTGACCCGGCAGCGTCCGCCTCAACGATGGCGCCTGCGGCAAAGTCTGCACCAGAGCCGGCCGTCGCGAAGGCGCAGGTCGTGCGCGTGCCGGCAGCCTCCGCAAAGAAAGTCATGTTGAACATGACCGGCCCGAAGACGGTGACCGAAGCGAAAGACTGGGTTTCATTCAAGGAAGAGTGGCGCGCCACGTTTGCCGATCACGCGAAAGAAAGAGGCATCGCGTTCGAGATGCAGGAAGGCGACGCCAAGCCGCTCGGCGAGCCCGGCACGCTGCTCAACGTGTACGTCAACGACTACCGTCAGGTCGGCATCGGCGCCCGCATCTTCTTGGGCATCATGACCGGCAACGCATACATCGATGTGAAGGTCGGCTTCGCCGATCTCAGTGTCGGCAGCCGCTTCGGCGAGCAGGCCTACAACACCAGCTCATCGGCCTGGGCCGGTGTGTTCGGCAAGATGACGCCGCAGCAGGTCGACGCGATCGCGACCGAGATTTTCGGCTCGATCAAGCCGCGCTGAGCGTCGACTTGCGAGCCGTTCAACCGGTGCGCGGGGCGCGTCCGGTGACCGGGTACTGCGGGTCGTTGTAGCCGGGCGTCGATGCGTGCCCGGTGCTCACCAGCGCACTGACGACGGCTTCGTCTTCGGCGCTGAACGGCGTGTCGATGGCGCCCAGGTAATCGTTCCATTGCACGAGCGTCTTTGGCCCGCCGATCACGCCGTTGACCAATCCGTTGTTCCAGACCCAGCCGAGCGCGAGTTGGGTCGGCGTGAGGCCGCGTGCTTTCGCATGCTCGGCCATCTTCGAAGCCAGCGCCACCGACTCGGGCCGAAACTCGGTCTGCATGATGCGCGGGTCGTTGCGCGCGGCGCGCGAACCTTCGGGCGGCGCGGCGCCTTGCTGGTATTTGCCGCTGAGCACCCCGCGTGCGAGTGGGCTGTAGACGACCGCGCCCAGCCCGTAGTGCGCGCAGCACGGCAGCAACTCCGTCTCGATCTGCCGCGACATCGCGTTGTACGGCGGCTGGCAGACGATCGGCATCGGCATGCCCGCCGCCCGGCACATCTCGGCAACGCGCGCGATGCGCCACGCACGAAAGTTCGAGAGCCCGAAGTGATGCACCTTGCCGCGCTCGATCAGCGCGGCGACCGCGGCAAGCGTTTCTTCGAGTGGTGTGCTCGCGTCTTCGCGGTGCAGGTAGAGCACGTCGACGAAGTCGGTGCCCAGGCGCTGCAGGCTGGCGTCGACCTCGGCCATGATGTGGCGGCGCGAGAGCCCGCGGTCGTTCGGCCCCGCGCCCATCGGGTTCGCGAGCTTGGTCGCCAAAATCCAGCGCTCGCGGTCGGCCGCGATCAGCCGGCCGGTGATGCGCTCGGATTCGCCGCCGGCATAGGCGTTGGCGGTGTCAATGGCGTTGACGCCGGCCTCGCGCGTGGCGGCGACGATGTTCGCGGCCTCGGCCGCGTCGGTCTGGTCGCCGAACATCATCGTGCCAAGCCAGAGCTTGGAGACTTTCAGGCCGCTCGCGCCGAGCGGGTGGAAGGTGGGTTGGGTCATGGTGTGTCTTCCGATGTGGAGGGGGTTGAGTAGCGGTCGCGAAGTTCGCGCTTGAGCACCTTGCCGATGGCGCTGCGCGGCAACTCGGTCACGAAGCGCAGGTCGGCCACGCGCTGCGTCTTGCCGACACGCTGGTTTAGCCAAAGCATGAGCTCATCGGCGCGGGTCGAGGCGTCGCGCTGCACGACGAACGCGATCGGCGTCTCGCCCCACGCCACCGACGGCACACCGACCACCGCCGCATCGGCCACGGCCGGGTGCTCGCGCAGCACGGCTTCGAGGTCGCTCGGGTAGATGTTGAAACCGCCGCTGATGACCATGTCTTTCTTGCGGTCCATCAGCACGAGAAAACCGTCGGCGTCGAAGCGGCCGACATCGCCGGTGCGGATGAAGCGCTTGCCATCGGGCGCGAACCATTCGGCCTCGCGCGTCTTGGCGGGCTGGCCGTGGTAACCGGTCATCATGCCGCCCGAATGGCCGACGACTTCGCCCGCAATTTGCGGATTGCCGGCCGGCAGCTCGATGCCCGCGTCGTCGATCAGCCGGATGTCATGGCCCGGCGCTGGCTGGCCCACCGTGTGCAGCTTGGTCGGGTGTTCGTGCGCGACCAAAATGCATGTGCCGCCGCCTTCGGTCATGCCGTAGAACTCGACCAGCCCGCCGGGCCAGCGCGCCAGCACGTCGGCCTTGAGCGCGGCATCGAACGGCGCGCTGGTGCAGAACTTGAACCGCGTGTGGCGCAAGTCGTGCGCACCGAAGCTCGGCAGCGCCATGATGCGCTGGTATTGCACCGGTACCAGCATCGTGTGCGTGATGCGATGCGCTTGCGCGAGCGCGAGGTAGGCGGTCGCGTCGAATTTGCGGCACAGCACGACGGTGCCACCGAAAGCGATGGTGGGGAAGAACACGACCAGCGTCGTGTTCGAGTACAGCGGCGTCGCAAGCAGCGTCACGCCGTCGGGGCCGTAGCGGTAATTCGCGCCACGCGCCACGTGCGACCAGCGCATGCCGTGCGATTGCACGATGCCTTTGGGCACGCCGGTCGTGCCCGACGAATAGATGATGTTGAACGGCGCCTCGGGCGGCACGGCAACCGGTTGCGGGTGCGCGCCTTGCGGCATCAACCAGGCCTCGAACGCGCGGCCCGGCGCGATGCCGTCGAGCGAGATGCAGTCGCCTGTGCCGCCCGTACCGGCGAGCGGCTCGAGCGCTGCCGCATCGGCGAACAGCCAGCGCGCCTGTGCATCGCCTCGCATCGAGGCGAAGCTCTCGGGCGTGACCGAAGGCGCGAGCGGAGCCACCACCACGCCAGCACGCAGCGCGCCGAGAAACACCGCGGCGTAGCGGGGCGACGCGTTGCCGCAGATCGCGATCACGTCACCTCGCCGCAGGCCGTCGCGCTGCAGCGAAGCCGCAATGCGGTCCATGAGCGCATCGAGCGCGCCGTAGTTGAGCACGTCGTCGCCTTGGACCAGCGCAGCGTGCGCAGGGCGCGTGCGAGCGTGTTCGTGCACGAGGTCGCTGAGGGTTCGGTAGGCGGGGTCGGTGGTCATCGTGGAATTCGGTCGGGGGTGCCTAAGAAGGCATGATGCCTGCGTCGTCGCGACGCGCGTGCGCGCGCTCACAAGGGTTGTCATGGAGCCACCTTGTCACCTTCGTGACGCCGCATTACAGACGCGAAACATACGCCGTGCAGCCCTGCGAAATCAGCGTTGGTGTTTGCCCTCGAAACACGCTGCAATGGCCTTGCGAAAAGCTCTCGAGCGTTGACGTTGCCGCGTGCGTCACCCAACATTCGATGCACTGCAACAAAGCTTTTTCACGAAGCGCCATCAATGGATCTTTTTCTTCAACAGGTGTTGAACGGCCTGACACTCGGCGGCATCTACAGCCTCGTCGCGCTCGGTCTGACGCTGGTCTACGGCATCCTTCATGTGCCGAACTTCGCGCACGGCGCGTTCTACATGGCCGGCGCGTTCGTCTCGTTTCACTTGATGAAGGCGTTCGGCCTGAACTATTGGCTCGCGATGATCGGCTCGGCCGCCTGCGTCGCGGTGCTGGCCACGCTTGCCGAGCGCCTGGTGTTCCACCCGCTGCGCCATGCCAGCGGCCTGCACCCGATGATCGCGGCGATCGGCGTGCTGCTGTTCCTCGAAGCCGGCGCGCAGGCCCTGTGGGGCGCCGAGTTCCACCGCATGCAGACGCCCTACACCGGCATCATCGACCTGGCCGGCGTCACGGCGCCGGTGCAGCGG
>JANLUW010000180.1:0-7082 GCA_031363645.1 Rhizobacter sp.
CTCGCTCGGCGTGCTGCCGATGAAGGCGGGCAGCGTGGTCGAGGTGGTGATCGACGGGATCGGGACGTTGCGCAACACGTATGCGCCGGGGTGACTTCTAACGGCGGTTAGCGACTGGCGGCAGGCGCGCGAGCGCTGCGCCGGGTCGCTGTATTCCGCTCATGTCCCCCGGCCCGGAGTACCAGCCCTCCCCCTTGACTTCGCTCCACACAACGACCCGTCACAGCGCTCCAGCCCCTGTTCGCTGTTTCTCGGTTCTCGTCTTGAATATCAACTCACGCCACGACGTTGCCTGCTGGTGAGGTCGTCGGGCGACCGGCGGAGTGAAGTCAAGGAAGAGGGCCGGTATTTCCGGCCGGGTGGACATGAACGTAGGCGGTGACCCGACGGCCTCGCCAGTACCGCGCTGTGCTGGCAGGTTCAAGCCTCGTCAGCCCGTCTGCACCGCCAGCCGCCCACCCTGCTGCGCGAGCGTGTGGCCAAGCAGGCTCGTGGCTGCGTAGACGGCCTCGATCGTCGGCGTCGGCACCGCAGCGATGCGGCCGAGTTCGATGACGGCGCCGACCAGCGCTTCGAGTTCGAGGGCGCGGCCGTGCTCGACGTCGAGGAGCATCGAGGTCTTGTGCGCACCGACCGCTTCGGCGCCGGCGATGCGCTGCGCGAGCGAGATCTTGAACACCACGCCGAGTTGCTCGGCGACGGCTTGCGCCTCGCGCATCATGCGTTCGGCGAGCGCGCGGCTGGCGGGGAAACGGCAGATGTCTTCGAGCGTGGCGTGCGTCAGCGCCGAGATCGGGTTGAAGCTCAAATTGCCCCACAGCTTGATCCAGATTTCGGCGCGAATGTCGCGTGCCACGGGTGATTTGAAGCCGGCGCGCATGAAGGTTTGCGACAGCGCCTCGATGCGCTCGCTGCGGCTGCCGTCGAGCTCGCCGAGCGTGAAGCGATTGCCTTCGATCACGCGCACCACGCCGGGCTCGAACAGCTCGGCGGCCGGGTAGACAACGCTGCCGATGATGCGCTCGGGTTCGATGTTGGCGGCGATCGTGCCATCGGGGTCGACGCTGGTGACGGCCCGGCCTTCGTTCGGCCCCGCGAGCCGGTGGAAGTACCACCACGGCACGCCGTTGATCATCGTCACGACCATCGTCTTCGGGCCGAACAGGCCGCGCAACTGGGGCAACACGTCGCGCACCTGATGCGCCTTGAGCGTGAGCAGCACGGCGTCTTGCGGACCGGCGTCGGTCATGTGCTCGAAGGCGCGCACGTTGGCGGCGTGCTGCTCGCGGCCGTCTTCGAGGATGAGCCGAAAGCCGCGTGCGTTGATGGCCGCGAGGTTCTGGTTGCGGGCGATGAAGCTCACATCTTCACCGGCAAGCGCGAGCTTGGCGCCGAGGTAGCCGCCGATGGCGCCGGCACCGACCACTGCGATCTTCATGCACTCTCTTTCACAGCCGCGGCGTACTCACGCCGGCGCGCCATGCGTTGCATCGCGCCCCAGGCGGGTGACAGCAGCAGCACGATCGCGAGGCCGGCGATGCTACCGACGAGCGGGTTCGACCAGAAGATCGAGAGGCTGCCTTGCGAGAGCAGCATCGCCTGGCGAAAGCTCGCCTCGGCCATGTCGCCCAGCACCAGCGCGAGCACCAGCGGAGCGAGCGGGTATTTGAGTTTCTTGAAGCCGTAGCCGAGCACGCCGAAGACCATCATCATCACCACGTCGAACATCGAGCTGTGCACGGTGTAGGCGCCGATCGCGCAGATCACGACGATCACCGGCGCGATCACCGCGAACGGGATGCGCAGCATCGCGGCCCACCACGGCACCGTGGTCAGCACCACGAACAGGCCGACGAGGTTGCCGAGGTACATCGAGGCGATCAGGCCCCAGACGAAGTCCTTGTGCTCGACGAACAGCATCGGCCCCGGCTGCAGGCCCCAGATCATCAGGCCGCCGAGCAGCACCGCCGCGGTCGGCGAGCCGGGGATGCCGAGCGTGAGCATCGGCAACAAGGCCGAGGTGCCGGCCGCGTGCGCGGCGGTCTCTGGCGCGATCACGCCTTGAATGTCGCCCTTGCCGAAGGTGGTCGGGTCGGGCGCGAAACGCCGCGCCATGCCGTAGCTCATGAACGAGGCCGGCGTGGCGCCGCCGGGGGTGATGCCCATCCAGCAGCCGACCGCGGTCGAGCGCAAAAATGTCTTCCAGTGCTTGGCGATCTCGCCCCATGTTTGCCACACGACCTTGAAGCTGATGCGCGCACTCTGGCCCTTGAACGCGAGGCCTTCTTCCATCGTCAGCAGGATCTCGCCGATACCGAACAGGCCGATCACCGCGATCAAAAAGTCGAAGCCCTTGAGCAACTCGGGGAAGCCGTAGGTCATGCGAAGCTGGCCGGTGACCGAGTCCATGCCGACGGCGGCAAGCGCGAAGCCCAGCATCATCGAGGCGATGGTCTTGGCGGGCGGCTCTTTGCTCATGCCCACGAAGCTGCAGAAGGTGAGCAGTTGCACCGCGAAGAACTCGGCCGGGCCGAACTTGAGCGCGAATTTCGCGAGCAGCGGCGCGAGAAACGTGATCAGCAGCACCGCGAACAGCGCGCCGACGAACGAGGAGGTGAAGGCCGCGGTGAGCGCTTGCGCGGCCTTGCCTTGCTGGGCCATCGGGTGGCCGTCGAACGTGGTCGCGACCGACCACGGCTCGCCGGGGATGTTGAACAGGATCGACGTGATCGCCCCGCCAAAAAGGGCGCCCCAGTAGATGCACGACAACATGATGATCGCCGACGTGGGGTTCATCGAGAACGTCAGCGGCAGCAGGATCGCGATGCCGTTGGCGCCGCCGAGCCCCGGCAGCACGCCGATCAACACGCCGAGCGTGATGCCGATCAGCATGAAGCCCAAATTGGGCAGCGTCAGCGCAACGGAAAAGCCATGCGCCAGGTTGTTGATTTCATCCATTCGCGGTACTCATCGATTCTTAAAGGCCGAGCCAATGTTCGATCGGCCCTTTCGGCAGCGGCACCAAGAACCAGCGCTCGAAGACGAAGAAAAACACCAGCGGCACGCCGACAGACACGGCCGTCGTCAGCACCCATTTGTATTTGCCGTAGCGCCGCATGAAATACGCGATCAGCGCGGTCGACGCGAGGTAGATGCCGAGCGGAAAAATCAGCGCCACGTACACGCACATCGGCCAGAACACGGCGAGCACTTGTGCCAGTTGCGCGCGCGTGGCGAAGGCCGGATCGGCCCGCCGCCAGCGCCACAGTTGCGAGGCCGCCAGCCAGCCGCTGGAGGCCAGCAGCAGCAGGCCGATGCGGAACGGAAAGTAGCCCGAGCGCGGCCCGTCGTCGGCCCAGCCGATGCCCACGCGCAGGCTGTCGGCGATGACCAGCAGCGCGAGCACCATCAAGAACGTGGCGATGCCGAGCTCGGCCCAGCGCGAGCCGACGGTCGGCTCGGTGGCTTCGGAAGATTCGTTCATGCGGAGGTCGGTCAATTGGCCATGAACCCGGCTTCTTTCATCAAGCCGCGGTGCAGTTGTTCGTTCTTGCCGAGCCACTCGATGAACTCGGCGCCGCTCAGCTGCGAGGGCTTGAACGCGCCCTTGTCCATGAACTCTTTCCACTCCGGCAGCGCGCGCATCTTGCCGAACAGGCCGATGTAGTAAGCGACCTGATCCGGCGTGGCGCCCGGCGGCATGAAGATGCCGCGCAGCATCAGATAGTCGACCGGGATGCCGGCCGAGGCGCAGGTCGGGATGTCGGACCAGGCCTGCGTGGCGGTGAGCTTGGCGGTGTACGGGAGCTTGTCTTTGTCCATCACGCACAACGGGCGCAGCTTGCCGGCGCGCCACTGCGACTCGGCTTCGATCGGGTTGTTGACGGTCGAGTCGACATGCTTGCCGACGAGCTGCACCGCGACTTCGCCGCCGCCCTTGTACGGGATGTATGTCATCTTTTTGCCAGCGGCTTTCTCGAGCATCACGGTGATGATCTGGTCTTCTTGCTTGGAGCCAGTGCCGCCCATCTTGAAAGTGTTGGCGGGCTGCGCCTTGATGGCCTCGAAGTAGGCCTTCGCGGTCTTGTACGGCGCCTCTTCGTTGACCCACAACACGAACTGATCGAGCGCCAGCATCTGCACAGGCGTGAGGTCGCGCCAGTTGAACGGCACGCCGGTGGCGAGCGGCGTGGTGAACAGGTTGGAGAGCGTGATGACGATCTTGTGCGGGTTGCCCTTGTCGCCCTTCACATCGAGAAAGCCCTCGGCGCCGGCGCCGCCCGACTTGTTGACGACGATGATCGGCTGCGCACTCAGCTTGTGCTTGGCGACCACGCCTTGAATGAAGCGCGCCATCTGGTCGGCGCCGCCGCCGGTGCCGGCCGGCACGACAAACTCGATTGGCTTGGTCGGCTCCCAGGCGGCGAGCGCAGGGCTTGCCAGCAGGCTGACGAATGCGGCTGCGCAGGCGACCTTGAAGGCGCGAAGGTTGGGTCGGTTTCGGGTACTGCTCACGAAAATCTCCTGTTGTTGAATGAGGGGTGTTTTCTCAGCCGAGGCCGAGCTTTTGGGCGAGGCCGATGCGTTGCAGCTTGCCGGTCGCGCCCTTCGGGATCTCATCCATGAAGAGGATCTTTTTCGGCACCTTGTAGTCGGCCGCGCGCGTGGCGACGAAGGCGGCGAGCTCGCGCTCGGTAGCCGCCTGGCCTTCGCGCAACACCACCACCGCGGCGACCTCTTCGCCGAGCTTCGGGTGCGGCATGCCGAAGCAGACCACCTGCGCCACCGCGGGGTGGTCCATCAAAATTTCATCGACCTCGCGCGGGCTGATCTTCTCGCCGCCGCGGTTGATGATTTCCTTCAGGCGCCCGGTGATGCTGACGTAGCCCTCGTCGTCGACCCGGCCCTGGTCGCCGGTGCGAAACCAGCCGTGCGCGAAGCCTTCGGCGTTGGCGGTCGGGTTGTTCTCGTAGCCGGCCGTGACGTTTTCGCCGCGGATCACGATTTCGCCGATGCCGCCGGCTGGCAGCAACTCACCTTGCTTGCCCATGATCGCGACCTCGGGCCCGGCCGCGCGGCCCACGGTGCCGGGCTTGCGCGCCGCGGGCGGCAGCGGGTTCGAAGTCATCTGGTGCGTGGCCTCGGTCATGCCGTAGGCTTCGATCAGCGGCGCGTGGAACACGTCCTCGAGCTCGCGGATCACCTGCGGCGGCATCGACGACGACGACGAGCGCATGAAGCGCAGCGGGTGGCGCGCGATCACGCCAGCATTCTTGCCGGCGCGCGAAACGATCGCCTGGTGCATGGTCGGTACGGCGGTGTACCAGGTGGGTTTGGCTTCGTCCATCCACGCGAAGAATTTCAGCGCGTTGAAGCCCGGCGTGCAAAACACCCGCGAGCCGGCCGAGAGCGGCGCGAGCACGCCAGCGATCAGGCCGTGGATGTGGAACAGCGGCATGACGTTCAGCCCGCAATCGGTGGCGTTGAACTGCAGCGTGCGGCCAATGTTGGTGGCCGACGCGCACAGGTTGGCCTGCGACAGCGGCACGATCTTCGGCCGTGAGGTGGTGCCCGAGGTGTGCAGCACCATCGAGGTGTCGTCGGGTTGCGCGTAGCCGCCGTTCGACGCGGGCTCGACGGCGGCGCCGGCATCGCGCACCTGCAGCGTGAAGCTGCCGGCGCCGGCAACAGCGTCGGCCACCAGTTCGATCACTCGCACTCCGAGCTTGTCTGCCACCGCGACCGCGGTCGAGGCGCTGCCGCGCTCGACGATCAACGCCTTGGCGTTGAGGTCGGACAAATAGAACTCGAACTCGTCGGCGCGGTACGCGGGGTTGAGCGGCGCACTCGTGACGCCGCAGGCGCACGCGGCGAAGCAGGTCGCCATCTCGGGTCCGTTGTTCAGCACGATCGCGACCCGGTCGTTGCGGCCGATGCCGAGTGCGTTGAGGCTGGCCAGCGTGTTGGCGATCAGCGTGCGCAGCGCGGCGAAGTCGAGTGCCGCGCGGCCGGGCGCGGTGATCGCGGGCGCGGCATCGGCTCCGGTTTTCAACAGGTCTGCGAGCGAAAACGGGTGCATGGCGTGAAGTCCTGGAGGTGCGGGAAATGCGGGTATTGCGGGTATTGCGGGAGTCGCGTCACTGCGGGTCGGATCATTGCATCGACGGCAACGGCTGCCAAGAGGAGTGCGCCCGGGTGTGGCGCCCGTGCGTTGCCCCGCCATGACAATGTCGTCATGACAGACCCGCTTGCTATAGCCGACGGCAGGGCGCGGCTGGGTCGCTACCTCGACCTGATCCGCTGGAGCCGCCCGGCCGGCAACTACCTGTTGCTGTGGCCGACACTTTCTGCGTTGTGGATCGCGGCGAACGGCTTTCCCGGCTGGCATTTAATGTTTGTCTTCGTGCTCGGCACCTTCCTGATGCGCAGCGCCGGCTGTGCGGTAAACGATGTGGCGGATCGCGATTTCGACAGACACGTCGAGCGCACCGCGCAGCGGCCGGTGACGAGCGGCGCGGTCAGCGTGCGCGAGGCATTGGTGATCGGCGCGCTGCTCGCCCTGCTCGCGTTCGCACTCGTCTTGACAACCAACGCAGTGACGACCCTCTGGAGCGTCGCCGCGCTCGCGGTCACGCTCGCCTACCCGTTCACCAAGCGCTTTTTCTCGATGCCGCAGGCGGTGCTCGGCGTGGCGTTCAGCTTCGGTATCCCGATGGCGTTCGCTGCGGTACGAGCCGGGGTGCCGGCGCTCGCGGGGTGGCTGCTGCTCGGCAACCTGTTCTGGGTGCTGGCCTACGACACGGAGTACGCGATGGTCGACCGCGCCGATGACGTGAAGATCGGCATCCGCACCTCGGCGATCACGCTCGGCCGCCTCGACGTGGCAGGCGTGATGGCGTTCTATGCCACGTTCATTGCGATCTGGGCCGCGATCGGCATGCAGCTCGGTCTGCATTGGCCGTACTTCGCCGGGCTCGCGGTGGCGGCGATGTTGGCGGCATGGCACTTCACGCTGATTCGCTACCGATCACGCGCCGGTTGCTTTCGCGCGTTCCGCCTGAACCACTGGCTTGGCTTCGCGG
>JANLUW010000514.1:0-3295 GCA_031363645.1 Rhizobacter sp.
CGCATCGCCGTGGTCACCGACGAGCCCGAAAAATACGCGGCTGGCACCGTCTGGCCGAGCGGGGTGACGATTCACCACCGGGACCAGATCGACGCGGTGCAGCGCGAACTGCGCGAGATCGCCGGCACCAGTGCCTTGATCTACGACCAGACCTGCGGCGCCGAAAAGCGCCGCCGCCGCAAGCGCGGCAGCTTCCCCGACCCGGCCAAGCGCATTTTGATTAATGACCTGGTCTGCGAAGGCTGCGGCGATTGCGGCGTCAAGTCCAACTGCGTTTCGGTGCAGCCTCTGGAAACCGAACTGGGCCGCAAGCGGACGATCGACCAGTCGTCCTGCAACAAGGACTATGCCTGCGTCAACGGCTTCTGCCCCAGCTTCGTGACGGTGCTCGGTGGCGAATTGCGCAAGCCCGAACGTGTCACCGACAACACGCTGTTTGCCGCGTTGCGCGAGCCCGCGCGGCCGGCAATCGACAAGCGCGTCTACAGCATCATGGTCGCCGGCATGGGGGGCACCGGTGTGGTGACGATCGGTGCGATCCTGGGCATGGCCGCTCACCTGGAAGGTCTGGGCTGCGGCCTGCTCGACATGGCCGGCCTGGCGCAGAAGGGCGGGTCGGTCTGGAGCCATCTGCGGTTCGGCCCCTCGCCGGAGTCGATCAAGACCATCCGCATCGCCGCCGGCGGCGCCGATCTGGTGCTGGGCTGCGACATGATCGTGGCGGGCAACTCGAAAACTCTGGCGGCGGTGCGGCACGGCAGCACCCGGATGCTGGTCAACACCCAGGAAAAGATGCCGGGTGAGTTTGCACGCGACGCCGACATGAAGTTTCCGAGCCACGGGCTGCGTGGCAACGTGGTCGACGCGGTAGGAGAAGACTGCGCGGAATTCGTCGACGCCGGACGGATCGCCACCGCGCTGGTGGGCGACAGCATCGCGGCCAACATGTTCATGCTCGGATTCGCTTACCAGCGTGGCTTGATTCCGATTTCCGCCCGCGCCATCGAGGCTGCCATCGTCCTGAACGGCACCGCGAAACAGATGAACCAGGACGCCTTTCTGTGGGGCCGGCGCACCGCGGTCGACGCCAAGGCGGTCGAGCGCCTGCTGGCGTCCAAGCGTACAGCGGCCGGCGCCGGCGTCTCGCCAGCGCCGGTCAAGAGCCTGGAAGAAGCCATCGAGACGCGCCGCAAGTTCCTCACCGAGTACCAGGACGCCGCTTATGCGCAGCGCTACGTCGATCTGGTGGCGCGGGTGCGTGCGCTGGAGCAACGAGCCTTCGCCGGCCGCAGTTCGCTGACCGAAGCCGCTGCGAAGTACTACTTCAAGTTGCTGGCCATCAAGGATGAGTACGAGGTCGCGCGTCTGCATGTGCAAAGCGGGTTCCTCGCCAGCGTGGCGCAGCAGTTCGAGGGCGACTACAAGCTCGTCTTCCATCTGGCGCCGCCCTTGCTGTCGCGCCGCGACCCGTTGACCGGTGAGCAGAAGAAACGTGAATTCGGCGCCTGGATCGTCCCTGTGTTCCGCTTGCTCGCCAAGCTGCGCTTCTTGCGCGGCACGGCCTTCGATGCCTTCGGCTACAGCGCAGAGCGGCGCAACGAGCTTTCGCTGATCGCGCAATACGAGCAGAACATGTCGACCGTGTTGGCGATGCTCGACCAGACGCGGGACGACGCGCATTACGACGCTGCGGTGGCGCTGGCCTCGTTGCCGGAACAAATTCGAGGCTACGGCCACGTTCGCGCCAAAAGTTTCGAGCCCACCCGCGGACGCGAACGCGAGCTGCTGGCGACATTGCAACGGCGCGTTATCGTCTTGCAGCAAGCGGCCTGAGGGCGAGAATTTTCTCTGCGAATGTCAATCAAAAGCACTTGACCCACGGCCGCACTTCGATGCACCAGGACCAGACGCTGCGCGGTTGTGCAAGCATGTGGACGTAGGTGGCCGCAATGGCGTCGGGGTCGAGCAGCGCGTCTTGGCCATCGTCCGGCGCGCCGACGGGCCGGATTGCGCCGTCGACGACGACATGAGCAACATGGATTCCTTGTGGCGCCAGCTCGTGCGCATGCTCTGCGCGAGACCACGCAGCGCGAACTTGCCCATTGCGAAAGCGGCCGAGTGGGCGAATCCCTTGAGCCCCACCGACGCGCCCGTGAAAAGCATCGCACCGTGCCGGTCGGGCAGCATGCATCGCACGGCATGCTGGGCGACTCGAAAGGCGGCAATTGCTGTGATGTCGGCCGCGCGAGCGACCGCCTCGGCATCGACCTCGACGAACGGTGCGCGAACGCGATGGCTGGCGTTGTAGACGACGACGTCGGGCGCTCCGCCAAGCGCCAGCGCGGCAGCATCGAATAGCGCGCCGACGTCGGATACCTTGCTCGCATGGGCTACAAGCGGCACTGCGCCGGTTTCGGCGGCGATCGCATCGAGCGGCTAGCGCCGGCGAGCCGCAACCGCGACACGCATTCCGCACTGGCCAGCAAAGGCGCGCGCGAGGCTTGCGCCAAGGCCGGGACCGGCCCCAACGATCAGCGCGCGCCGGTACGGCATCGCCGTCACGCACCCCCCTGCGATCTGAGGCGTGCGTTCTGCGGAAACATCGCCTGCTTCGCGTCGTCGTCCATGTCCGCCTTGTAAGCATGCCGGGCCTTCGACGCCTCGACGCGCTGCGCTGCGGGGCGCGCGTTGATTTCATCGAGAAGGCGTTCCACGTTGGCAATCTCCTGCCACGCCTCGGCGCCCAGCGCTTCAGGCAACTTCTGGTACTGACCTGGGCGGACTACGACAAGAAGCCCAAAGTATTGCGCTTGATTGACGCGAAGGGCAAACGCACGAGCGCGCTACCGCACTACCTCCCCGTCTCGGAGAGAGTCCGCAGCCTTCTCGACGAACTTTGGGGGCTCAACTCGGCGCCGGCGGTGTTCGGGCCGTTCGGATAGCAGCCGAGGTTCACCGGGGGCAGCCAGCCGCGCACCAGGTCTTCCTGGGTGCGCAGCATGTCGCCGGCGGACGGGCCTCCGGGCGGAGCGGGGGGCAGCGCGTCGCCCGGGTAGCAATCGGTCGCCGACGGCATCGAGCTGACGAAGTACAGCACGCCGTTCGCCACAGGCGTGGGGCAGTAGTCGAATTCAGGTGTATTCACGGGCGCGCCCAGGTTTTCGAGCGTACCCCAAGGCGCTCCGATCGACGCGCGGCGGGCGCGACAGATGTCCTGCTTGCCCTTGGCGCCAGGGGCATTTCTGGTTGAGGCCACGTACAGCGTGAGGCCGTCCGGCGACTCGATCGGACAGCC
>JANLUW010000518.1:0-16119 GCA_031363645.1 Rhizobacter sp.
ACCATCGGCGCCGCGCCGCTGCAAGGCGAAGCCCTCGAAGCGCTGGCGCGCCAATACGTGCTCGCGAAGAACGTGGTCGAGCGGCTGTCGAACTGGATGGACATCGAAGCCCTGCGTGCGATGGCCAATGGCTTGTCGCTCGATGTCGACACGCTCGAGGCGGCGCAAGTCTCGGCCGCGGCGCTCAAAGCCGCGCTGCACAACGCCGAGGTCATCGCTGAGTTCGATGCGCGCACCGAAAAACACATCTTGCGCATCAGCCGCATGCACCACGGCAACGTCAAGAGCAGCGTGATCACCGCCGACTTCGTGCACGGCGCCGACTACGAAGCGCTGAGCGCGGCAGGAGCGACCTTTCGCGGCCTCGTCGCCGACGGTGCTGTGGTCAAGCGCGGCGAAGGCGAGAAGCAAAAAGAAATGCGCGTCGCCGACTTCCGCGAGGCGATGGCCTGGCTGATCCAGCAGGCCGAGAACGCAGTCGCTCGCCAGCGCTATAAAGGCTTGGGCGAGATGAACCCCGCGCAGCTCTGGGAAACCACGATGGACCCCGCCGTGCGCCGCCTGTTGCGTGTGCAGATCGACGATGCGCTCGAAGCCGACCGCGTGTTCACGATGTTGATGGGCGACGAGGTCGAGCCGCGCCGCCACTTCATCGAAAGCAATGCGCTGCGGGCAGCGAACATCGACGTTTGAGGGTGTCGACCTTGCTGCGCTCCCTGTTGTCATTGCTGCTTGCTGCCGTGCCGTTGTCGGGCCACGCCACCCCGGAGCCCGACCACGAAGTCGTGAGGCGCATCGGTGAGGTCGAGTTGCGCCGATACGCGCCGTACGTGGTGGCCGAGGTGGTGGTGAACACCACGGCTGACGAGGCAGGCGCACAGGCTTTTCCGATTTTGGCGGGCTACATCTTCGGCAAAAACAAGGGTGATAGAAAGCTGGCGATGACAGCGCCGGTGACGCAGACAGCTGCGCCCTCGCGCCTGGACATGACCGCGCCGGTGACCCAATCGGCAGTGTCGGGCGGCATGTTGGTGCAGTTCGTGTTGCCTAAGAGCGTGACGCTCGAAACGGCGCCCGAGCCGATCGATCCTCGCGTGCAATTGAGAGCGGTGCCGACCGCCACTTGGGCGGTGCTCACGTACTCGGGCACGTGGTCGAAGTCCAACTACGACGAGCACCTTGGGTTGCTGAAGAGCGCTCTCGCTGCCGCCGGCGTGGGCACGCGCGGTGAGCCGGTGCTGGCCCGCTACAACGCGCCGTTCACGCCGTGGTTCATGCGTCGCAACGAGGTCTGGCTGGCCGTCGACTGACCGACCGTGCGGGCCCCAAGGGTGCCGCTCAATTCACGCGAATCAACTTCTTGTTCACGAACTCCTGAATGCCGGCGCCTGACAACTCACGCCCATAGCCTGAGTTCTTCACGCCGCCGAACGGCAGCTCGGGTGACGAGATGGCGCTCGAGTTGATGAACACCATGCCGGTCTCGATCTGGCGCGCGACACGCTTGCCGCGCTCCGTGTCTTTCGTGAACACCGACCCACCGAGCCCGAACGGCGAATCGTTGGCCAACGCGACCGCAGCTTTCTCGTCGGCCACACGGAAGAACAGCGCGACCGGGCCGAAGAACTCCTGCTTGAACACGGGGTTGTTAGCGTCGATGTCGGTCAGGATCGTTGGCGCCATGAAGGCGCCGGGCATGGCGCCGATGCGCTTGCCGCCGATCAAGGCGTGGGCGCCGTGCTCAACCGCCTCGTCGACCTGCGCCAGCAGCGTCGCGAGGGCTTGCGCCGACGACAACGGGCCAAGTGTGGTGCGCTCGTCCATCGGGTCGCCGGGCTTGAAGGCCGCCATCGCCGCAGAGAACTTTTGCAGGAACGCGTCGGCAATCGCCTCGACCACGATGATTCGCTTCGAGGCCGTGCAAGCTTGCCCGGTGTTGCCCATGCGGCCGCCCACGGCGTGCTTCACGGCTTTGTCGAGGTCGGCGTCTTCGAGCACGATGAAGGCGTCGCTGCCGCCGAGTTCCATCGTCGACTTCTTCAGGTTCTTGCCGGCGCGCGCGGCCACGACCGCGCCCGCGGCTTCGCTGCCGGTGAGTGCGACGGCGCGGATGCGCGCGTCGTCGATCACCTTGGAGATCTGGTCTTTCGAGATGAACAGGTTAGTGTAGGCGCCGCACGGCGCACCGGCGTCCCGCATCACGCTCTCGAACGCGAGCGCGCATTGCGGCACGTTGGACGCGTGCTTGACCATCACCACGTTGCCCGCCATCAGGTTCGGTGCCGCGAAGCGGGCGACCTGGTAGTACGGGTAGTTCCAGGGCTCGACGCCGAACAGCACACCGATCGGCGCGCTCTCGACGAAAGCTTCGCCTTTGGCGGTGGTCAGCTTTTCGGGTGCGAGGAACACCTCGGCATGCTCGGCGTAGTAGTCGAGGATTGCCGCGCTGAGGGCGACTTCACCGGCGCTTTGCTGGATCAGCTTGCCCATCTCGAGTGTGATCAATTCGGCGAGCGTCTGCGACCGTTCGCGCATCAGCGCGGCTGCGCGCGACAACACCGCCTTGCGCTCGGCGAAGCTGTGGTGGCGCCAAACGTTTTGGAAACACGCAGCGGCGGCGCCGAGTTTGTCTTCGAGCTGGGAATCGTCGAGCTCGTCGAACGACGCGACGAGCTTGCCGCTGTACGGGTTGGTGGTCTGGTAGGCCATGGTGGGTTCTTTCTGGCAAAAAGGCTTTGCGAGCGTACGGCGAACGCCGGCATGGCGACAGGTCGAGGTGCCGCGCTTGCGTGTCGGACGAAACGCCCTGCTTTCGCGGCGCTTGGTTCGTGCCGCTATCCGACGATCATCGGCAGCAATGCACCGACTTGCGCCAGGGTCGCGTCGCTCGCTCCGGGTGGGCGCGGCTTCGCGTCAGGAAGGCGGTGACCAGCAGCGGCGCGCGGCCGGGTGGCCAGACCAAGGCAATGTCGTTCGTGGTGGCACCGAAGCCGTCGTGGTCGGTCGAGCCGGTCTTGTCGCAGATCGACCAGCCGGCCGGCAAGCCGGCCTCGAGGCGTGCCTTGCCGGTCGTCTTGGCGTGCAGCCAGTGTTGCAGTGTGTCGCGCGACGCAACGCTGAGCGCATCGCCGAGCGCAACGCGCCGCAGGCTCGCGAGCATCGCGCGCGGCGAAGTCGTGTCGCTGGCGGCGTCGCGCCAAACGTTGAGCGTGGGCTCGGTGTGGTCGAGCCGGGTCAAGGTGTCGCCGAGCGAGCGTGCGAACCGGGTGAAGGCGTTCGGGCCGCCGTAACGCGCGAGGATCAGGTCGGCGGCGGCGTTGTCGCTGTTGGTGAGGGTCGCGGCGCAGAGTTCGCCGAGCGTCATGCCGTTGCCACCCGCGTGTTGCTCGGTGATGGGTGAATGCGGCAACAAGTCACCCGGGTCGAACACGATGCGCCGGTCGAGCGACTCCTGCCCGCGGTCGAACCGGCGAAGCACGAGCGCCGACGCGAGCAGCTTGAAGGTGCTGCACATCAAGAAGCGCTCATCGGCGCGGTGGCCGAACAACGTGCCGGTGGCGGTTTCGAGAATGTGCACGCCGAGCCGGCCGAGGCTGGCGCGTTCGATGACTGCGAGGCGCGTTAGCGGTGCTGGAGCGTTCGCGGCGGCTGTGCAGAGCCCGCTGCCTCGGGCGTTGCGTGTGCTGAAGTGGCGGTCAGCGCGAACAGGCTCAGCGCTGAAAAATCACGTCGGTTCATGTCGGGCAAGTGTTGTCGTGAAGCCTGCACGATAGGCACATCGGCGCGGGCGGGCCGACCGCACAATTCGCCTTCATGAACCTCGACCAACGCAGCGCCGGCGTGCTGCTGCCCATCACCTCGCTGCCCGGCCCGCACGGCATCGGCGACCTCGGCCCGGACGCGCATCACTTCGTCGAGTGGCTGGCGTCGGCCGGGCAAAGCGTTTGGCAGATTTTGCCGACCACGCCGGTCGGCCCGGGTGACTCGCCGTACCAAAGCGTCTCGGCCTTTGCCGGCAGCCCGTTGATGGTGGCGCTCGAACCGCTGGTCGCCAAAGGCTGGCTCGCCTCGCCTCGTTTGCCCGACGGCGGCTTCGGTGCTGCGCGCGTCGAGTACGTGCGTGTCACGCCGTGGCGCATCGCGCAGCTGCGTGCGGCAGCGGAAGGGTTTTTCGGCGGCGCGCCCACTGACGACAGCGTCGCGTTCTCGGCTTGGTGCACGGCGCAGTCGCACTGGCTCGACGACTACGTGCTCTTTATGGCGCTCGAGACCGCGCACGCCGGAGCGGCGTGGTGGCACTGGCCGCAAGCGCTGCGCGAGCGCGAGCCGGCGGCGCTGGCGAAGGCGCGACGCGAGCTCACGGTCGAGACCCATTTCTGGCAATTCGTGCAATGGTGTTTCGATGTGCAGTGGGCGGCGTTGCGTGCCCACGCGAACGCCCGCGGCGTGCGCATCATGGGCGATCTGCCGATCTTCATCGCCCACCACAGCGCCGATTGCTGGGCCCGGCCCGACCTGTACGAGCTCGATGCCGACTGGCAGCCGAGCGTCGTCGCGGGTGTGCCGCCCGATGCCTTCAGCGCCGACGGCCAGCGCTGGGGCAACCCGCTCTACCGCTGGGACCGCATGGCCGCCGACGACTACGCTTGGTGGGTGGCGCGCGTGCGGCGTGCGCTGGTGCAGGCCGATGCATTTCGCATCGATCACTTTCGCGGTTTCGCGGCCTACTGGGAGGTGCCTGCGACCAGCCCGACCGCCATCCTCGGCCGCTGGGTGCCCGGCCCCGGCAAGCTGTTTTTCGATGCGCTGGCGCGCGCCCTTGGCCCGCTGCCGATCGTTGCCGAAGACCTCGGCGTGATCACGCCCGACGTGACCGCGTTGCGCGACGGCTGCGGTTTTCCCGGCATGCGCATCCTGCAGTTCGCATTCGGCGACGACGCGACCAACCCATACTTGCCGCACCACCACACCCCTGCCTCGGTGGTCTACACCGGCACGCACGACAACGACACCTCATGCGGCTGGTGGGCCGCGGCACCCGAGCACGAGCGCACGTTCGCCGGCACCTACCTCGCGGCCGACGCCACCAACGTGCACTGGGCGATGATCCGTGCCGCCTGCAACTCGGTCGCCAACACCAGCATCGTGCCGATGCAAGACGTGCTCGGCCTCGACGGCACCCACCGCATGAACTTGCCGGGCACACCGACCGGCAACTGGAACTGGCGCTTCGAGTGGGCCATCGTCGGCAGCGAGCCAGGAAGGGTGTTGAGGTTGATGACGGCGGCGAGTGGGCGGGGGCCGTTCGGGTTGTTGGGTCAATGAGGTTGAATCATCGTCACGGGATCAGGCCGGCGCGGTGCACTGCTCCGTTCGTGTCCTCCGGGCCGGCTGCGCCGTCCCTCCCCCTTGACCTCACTGCGCAGTACACCCCACCGACCTGATCTGGTAGCACTGAGGCGTTTTGAATCTTTGAGCGGCGGGCACCCGGTACCCTCGGCCCGCGCCGACCGTCGACCGCTAGCCCGCCAAGCGCCAGCGCCAATCAGTCCGCGGTCAGGCTTTTCACGGCTTGCTCGACACCACCCGCACCGAATGGAATGCCCTGCACCGACATCGCCGCTTCGACGCCGCCGAGGCAGCCGAGCACCATCGCTGCGTTGATGTCGCCCAAGTGCCCTATGCGAAACGCTCGGCCAGCGAGCGGGCCGAGGCCACCGGCGATCGCGACCTCGAAACGTTCGCGCGCGACGGTGCGCATCGCTTCCGGATCGAAACCCGCCGCGACCGCGATCGTCGTCACCGAAACCGAGCGTGACGACGGCACCGTACCGAAGAAGCTGAGTGCGCCGGCTTCGCTCCAGCGTGCGACTGCGGCGTGCACTGCATCGGCGAGGCGCCGATGGCGGGCCAGCACGGCGGTCTCGCCTTCGCTTGCAATCAGCAGCAACGCGGCCTCCAGTCCGGCAAGGAGACTTTGGGGCGGCGTGCCGCAAAATTTTCGGTACGACAGCGGGCTTTGGCGCAGGCGCCAGTCCCAATAAAAGCGCGGTGCGGGGTTGCTGTGCGAGTGCGCCATCGCCGTGTCGTCGACCGCCACGAAGCTCAGGCCCGGCGGCACCATCAAACCTTTTTGGCAGGCGCCGAGCACCACGTTCGCGCGAAGTGCGGTCATGTCGAACGGCGCTGCGCCGAGCGAGGCGACCACGTCGACGACGAACAGCGCGGGGTGGCCGGCGCGGTCGATCGCGGCGCGGATCGCGGCCAGGTCGTTGGTGACGCCGCTGGCGGTGTCGGTGTGCACGACGAACACGGCGGTGATCCGATGCGCGGTGTCGTCGCGCAGCGCGGCCTCGATGTCGGCCGGCGCCACGGCCAAGCCCTCGGTCCACGGCGTGTCGATCACCACACCACCCATCGCCACCGTTTGCTCCGCCCAGCCGGCCGAGAAGTGACCGGTGCCGGCGACCAGCACCTGGGTGCCGGGCGCCACCAGGTTCGCGATCACCGCCTCCCATGCGCCGTGGCCGTTGGCGGCGTAGAGGAACACGTCGTGCGCGGTGTGCAGCAGGCGCTTCAAGCCCGCCTCGCAGGCCGCGATGCAGCGGTCGGCGCGCGGGTCGGCCAGGTCCATCGGCTGGCGGCTCATCGCGTGTAGCACTTCGTCGGGCACGCGGCTCGGGCCGGGTGAATGCAAAAAGCGGTGGCCGGGCAGGCGGGCAATGGCGGTCATGCGGTGATGGTTCGGTTGGGATCGGTGGCCGGGTTACCGGGCAGCAGCCGATGGTAGCGGCGCCGCGCGGGCGCGCTCACGACGATCTTCACGGCACCCGTGTGGTCGAGAGAGCGACTGGAACTCCGTGACGCAATTGGGGGATCGGTACGCCACAGTGCGAAATGGGCGTTTTTCCCTGCCACGGGAGCGACCTTTCTTCGACACTCCGCGCACCATCGACAACAGGGACCTTTCCATGAGCCAACTGATCCGGCTTGTCTACGCGAGCCGCTCGAGCTTCGGGTCGGGCCAAACCCGGCAAGGGCTCGACCCGGGCGTGGCCCGCATCCTCGCGAAGTCGCGAAGGAACAATGCCCGCCTGCGGATCGTCGGCGGGCTGTTGTTCGGCGACGGCTACTTCCTGCAGTGCCTGGAGGGTGAGGCCGATGTCGTGCGGGCGCTCTACCGAAAGATCGCTGCCGATGATCGCCACCACAGCGTGCAGGTACTTTCAGAGGCCCTGATCTCCAGCCGGTCGTTCAGCGCCTGGTCGATGAAATACGTACCCGGTGGACAGGGCTTGCCCGCATTGCTGCAGTCCTGGGGGCTGACGCGGTTCGATCCGTACGGGTTGTCAGCGGTGCAGATCGCGGCGGCCGTGGCGTTCATGCAAAGTGAGGCCGACGTGCAAATCACATTGCCCGGCGAGCTCGACGCGCCAATGCCGACTTTGCCGGCGCGAAAGGCGCCGCCGGCGATCGAGCCACGGCGCGGCGTCGGGGCAGCGCGGCAAGCACCCGACGGCCCGCCCGCCCGTGTGGCCGCAGGGCCCAACCGCACCGTGTTATGGGTCTTGCTCGCCGTGGTTTGCCTGGTCGGTGTCGTTGCCGGATTCCTGTCCGGGAGATGACAGCGGGGGTCGCGAAGATCCCGCGTTGCGCCCGGGCCGGCAACTGCGTCGGTCGACGCCTTGATGCAAGATGACATGTGCACAAGGAGATCCCATGCTCGAGCTCAAAGACCCTACCCTGTTCAAGCAACAAGCCTACATCGCCGGCCAATGGGTCGATGCCGACAGCGGCGAGACCATCGCCGTCACCAACCCCGCGACCGGCGAGCAGCTCGGCACCGTGCCGATATGTGGCACGGCAGAGACCGTGCGCGCGATCGTCGCGGCCGACAAGGCGCAGCGCGTCTGGCGTGACGTGCCGGCCAAACAGCGTTCGGCTGTTCTGCGCAAGCTGAACGACCTGATGCTGGCCAACGCCGACGACCTCGCGCTGATCATGACGAGCGAGCAGGGCAAGCCGCTCGCCGAAGCGAAGGGCGAGATCGCGTATGCCGCGTCGTTCATTGAGTGGTTCGCCGAAGAAGCGCGCCGCATCTACGGCGACACGATTCCCGCGACCTCGATCGACAAACGCATCCTCACGATCAAGCAACCGGTCGGCACCACCGCGGCGATCACGCCGTGGAATTTTCCGACCGCGATGCTGACGCGCAAGGCCGGGCCTGCACTCGCCGCCGGTTGTTCGATGGTGGTGAAGCCGGCGACGCAAACGCCGTACTCCGCGCTCGCCTTCGCCGAACTCGCCGAACGTGCCGGCGTGCCCAAGGGCTTGCTCTCGGTGCTGACCGGTTCGGCCGCACAGATCGGCGGCGAGATGACGCGTTCGCCACTCGTGCGCAAGCTCAGCTTCACCGGCTCGACCGAAGTCGGCCGCACGCTGATGCGCCAGAGCGCCGAGACGATCAAGAAGCTCTCGCTCGAACTCGGCGGCAACGCGCCGTTCATCGTCTTCGACGATGCCGACATCGACGCGGCCGTCGACGGCGCGATGGTCAGCAAGTACCGCAACACCGGCCAGACCTGTGTGTGCGCGAACCGCCTCTACGTGCAGCGCGGCGTGCTGCAAGCCTTTACCGACAAGCTGGTCGCGAAGGTCGCGGCGCTCAAGGTCGGCAACGGGCTCGACGCCGGCGTCACGCAGGGCCCGCTGATCGACGCGAAGGCGGTCACGAAGATCGAGGAGCACATTGCCGACGCCCGCGCCAAGGGCGGCGAGGTGCTGCTCGGGGGCAAGCGGCACGCACTCGGCGGCCTGTTCTTCGAGCCGACCGTGATCGGTGGCGCGACCGCCGAGATGCTGTTCGCAAAAGAGGAAACCTTCGGCCCGCTCGCGCCGATCTTCGCGTTCGACACCGAGGCCGAAGTAATCGCGCTGGCCAACGACAGCGAGTTCGGTTTGGCGTCGTATTTCTACAGCCGCGACATCGGCCGCGTGATGCGCGTGGCCGAGCAGCTCGAATCGGGCATCGTCGGCGTCAACACTGGGCTGGTCTCGACGGCCGAGGCGCCGTTCGGCGGCGTCAAGCAATCGGGCCTCGGCCGCGAGGGCTCGAAGTACGGGCTCGACGACTACCTCGAGGTCAAGTACGTGTGCCTGGGCGGCCTCGACAAGTAGGCAGCGGCCGCGCCGCGGCGCACTCAGGCTCGCGGCGGCGCAGCCGTCATCGGTTCCAGCAGCGCGCCGACGCCCAGCATCTCGAACGAGGCGTTGCGGTCGGCCGCAAGCAGTGCGTGGCCGAGCCCCGAGCCACTGGCGGTCAACCCGCCTTCGAGCACCTCGACCGCGAGTGCGGTGAGCGAATCGGTCAATTGCCACGGCATCACCAGCAGCGCGAAAAACATGTCGCGGCGCGCCTCGAAGGCCTGTACGAAAGCGCTGCTGAACTGCGCGGGCGTGCCGCCCTCGACCTTGTCGAGCGCGCGCAGCGCGGCCGTCCAGCCGATGTTGTGCATCAGCCCCGTGATGTAGCCCTCGAACGGGTCGAGCCCGGCGGCTGCGGCCAGGCGCATGCACTCGGCGGCCTTGGCCTCGGAGTGCAGCCACAAGCGTGGCGCGGCGCGCCCTGAGAGTGAATCGGCCGGTGCATCGAAGATCGGCTTGAGCACGACCTTTGCGATCGCGCGGCGCAGCCCTTGCGAACCGAGCCGCGAGATGGCCTGCGGCAAATCACCGACCGGCTCGGCCGCGCGCACGCTCGCGCTGTTCGCGAGGCGGATCACTTCGGCCACAAGGTTCGGGTCTTTGGCGACGCGGTCGGCCAGCGCTTGCGCCGACTGGCCTTCGTCGCGCAAGCTCTTCATCAGCTGCGGGATCACCGCCGGCGAGCGCGGCAGCAGCTCAGCCCGCTTGCCGTCGGCTGCGAGCACCGCATCGAGGTGAGAAAGCAGGCGCTGTTCGTCCGGCAGCAGCGCATCGTGCGGCGTGGTGCCGGTGCCGAGCAGCCACTCGAAAAACGGCACTTGCGGGTCGGGGATCAGCGACCCGGAGACCACCGGCGATTCGGTGCCGAGCGGCTGTGCAACAGCCACGGCCACGGCGACGGCAGCACGCGCTCGAATCGGCGCAGGCAGCCGGGCGCGCGGGCGCGGCCCGGTCATGGCGGGCGCGGCTGTGTGGCTGCCGAAGACGGCGCCCATGCGTTGAATCCAGCTCGACATGGCAGGTACTCCGTTCAGCGGTATCCAGGTTTATCGGCGCGCCGTTGGCGGTCTAAAGGTTATGCCACCCCACTTGTAGGGATTATTCGCAGCTGGTGCCTGTGGTCACATGCGGCCAGGCCCGTCGCGGCCGCAAAGGAGACCGCCATGCTCACCGACGCCCAGCTCCAGCAGATCATGCCGAACCTCGCCTCGGCCAAGCGCGCGCTCTACCTGGCGCCGCTGAACGCCGCGATGGAGGCTTGCGGCATCGACACGAAGCAGCGCTGTGCGGCCTTCATCGCACAGCTCGCCCACGAGGCGGGCGAATTCCGATGGATGCAGGAGATCTGGGGCCCGACCGCTGCGCAATTGCGCTACGAACCACCGGGCGACCTGGCCAAGCGGCTGGGCAACACACAGGCCGGTGAAGGCAAGCGCTTCATGGGCCGCGGGCCGATCCAGATCACCGGGCGTTTCAACTACAAAACCTACGGTGACCTGCTCGGCATCGACCTGACCACCGACCCGGCGCGTGCCGCCGCCCCCGACATCGCGTTCACGACCGCGGGCCTGTTCTGGCAGCGCAATGGCCTGAACGAGCTCGCCGATGCGGGCCAGTTCATCGCGATCACCAAGCGCATCAACGGCGGCACCAACGGCCTGGTCGATCGGCAGATGTACTACGAGCGCGCGCAAGCCGTGTTGATGGCGGGCGCCACACGCGCCGCGGCGCGCGCCGAACCGCTGATGCGCGGGCACGAGGCGATCGTCGCGTCTGAAACACCGGTGGAAGCAAAAAAAGTGACCGCCAAAAAGCCGGCCGTCAAAGCCGCCGCCGGCAAGACGGCCGCAGCCCGGCGCAAAGCCTGAAGCCGCGTGAGTTCGCAGGGTAATTGCGGGCTGTTCACCCGATTGCGAACGCGCGCCCGTGCCAGACTCGGGGCGGTCGTTCGGGTGCCGCCATGTCGTTCTTCAATCCAAAGCGTTTGAGTTGTGGGGTCGTGATCGTGAACCGGGATCACGAGCTGCTGCTGTGCCACGTCACGGGCCAAAACCACTGGGATCTGCCCAAAGGCGGCATCGACTCCGGCGAAACGCCGCTCGAAGCCGCGATCCGCGAGACGCGCGAAGAAAGCGGCCTGCGCCTGCAGCCCGACGCGCTGGTCGACCTCGGCCGCTTCGCTTACACCAACAAGAAAAACCTGCACTTGTTCGCCTGCGTCATGCCGCGCTTCGACCTGAAAGACCTGCGCTGCGAAAGCCGCTACATCGATCGTTACTCGGGCCGGCAACTGCCCGAGATGGACGGCTTCGGCTGGTTCTCGTTCGAGCGCGTCGCGGCGCTGTGCACACCGAAGATGACGACCGTGCTCGGCAGCAAGATCAACCTCGAGGGCGTGCTTGCCCGATTGACTGCCGCGCCCGAGTTCGTCGACTCGGCGGCGGCTTGAGCGGCCGAGGTTCTTCCTTCTTGCCCGATCAACCCTGCCAGACGCCGTAGCCCTGCTCGCGCAACGCGATGCCGAGCTCGACCTCCATCTCGCAGGCGCCGTGGTACGGCATCGGGTTGTAGACCGCGTAGAGCTGCGGCAGCAGCCGCAGGCCGTGCTCACGCACGAAACGATTCGCCTGAACGCCGGCCTTGTGGCGGTCGAAGCGCAGGTCGGGGTCGAGGCCGGTCATGCCGACGTAGACCAACGGCTTACCGAGCTCGTGATCGGGGTTGGCCTTGCGAAAGCCCGGCGAGTTCCAGACCGTGTCGGCGAGCTCGACGACGTAGACGCTGTAGTGGTGCTTGCGGGTCGTGTGGAGCTTGCGGATTTTGCGCGTGGCCATGGGTGCCTACACTAGCAGGCTATGTCCCATGACGATCCGGCAGACGCCTTCATCGCACGGCTCGAAGGCGCGCTCGCAGGCGCTTCGTTCGTCAAGCTCGTGCTCGCCAAGCCGCGTGCTTTGAATTCCAATTCGGCCTCCAGTTTCGCCTCTGACCTCATGCGCGTGACGGTGCGTGCCGTGGCGCTCAAAGGCCATCCGCAACTCTCGTTCGTGCACACGCACAAGACGCGCGACATCACGAAAAACACAAACCTAGCCGACGGCCTTGTGCGTGTCCGCACGCTGATCGACAGCACCTTCGATCACGCCCACCTCTTCACCGCGACCGAAGAAATCCAGCTGCTGACCAGCAAAAAAGGCAAGCGCACGCTGCTGCGCGGCAAAGCAAACCACACGGCCATGCCGCCGGCCGCACACGACCGCGAGAAGCACCGATTTCTCGACCTCGACCGGCCGTTTCTCGGCGCGCTCGGTGTGACCGATGAAGCGCACCGGCTCGTGCCGGCGATGGCGCGCAAGTGGAAGCAGATCAACAAGTTCGTCGAGGTGCTCGACCACGCGCTCGACGCGACCACGTTGAAGCGCGCTGCGCGCCTCGACGTGGTCGACTTCGGCAGCGGCAAGGGCTACCTGACCTTCGCGATGCACGACTACCTGCGCGGCACGCTCGGCCTGCCGGCGACCGTGACCGGCGTGGAGCTGCGCCCCGACATGGTGGCGCTGTGCAACGCTTCCGTGCAACGCCTCGCACTCGATGGCCTGCGCTTCGACGAAGGCGATGTGCGCACGGTGGTGCCCGCTTCGATCGACATCATGATCGCGCTGCACGCCTGCGACACCGCGACCGACTTCGCCATTCACACCGGCGTGCGTGCCGGCGCGCAAATCATCATGTGCTCGCCCTGCTGCCACAAAGAGCTGCGCCCGCAACTGCTCAGCCCGCACCCGCTGCGGCCCATCCTCAAGCACGGCGTGCACCTCGGCCAGCAGGCCGAGATGCTGACCGACGGCCTGCGCGCGATGCTGCTCGACGCCGTCGGCTACGACACCCAGGTGTTCGAGTTCGTCGCGCTGGAGCACACGAACAAGAACAAGATGATCCTGGCGGTGAAGCGGCCCGATGCCAAGCCGGCTGACCAAGCCTGGCAGCAAATCGACGAGATCAAGGGCTTCTACGGCATCCGCGACCAGTGCCTCGAAACGCTGCTGAAGGCGGACCGCGAGGCCGCCGCTGCGCTGACCTAAGTCGACGCCGGCTCACGCCGACCGAACATGCCCCAGCCTTGCATGGCCAGCACCAGCTCGTGCCGCTGGTTTAGCACCTCCCACTTCGACAGGACCAGCCCGACCGTCGGGCGACTGTTCATCGGGCGCGCTTCGAGCACGGTCATGCGCACGCCGAGCACATCGTCGACGAGCACGGGTCGGGTCCAGCGCAGGTTGTCGATGCCGGGCGAGCCGAGGCTGCTCGATTCGAGCAGATAGGCGTCGCACATCATGCGCATCGACATCGCGCAGGTGTGCCAGCCGCTGGCCGAGAGCTGGCCGAACAGAGAGGCCTCGGCGGCGGCGTCGTTCATGTGGAAGGGCTGCGGGTCGAACTGCGATGCGAACGCGAGGATGGCCTCGCGCGTGACGTGCGTGGCGCCGAACTCGCGCAGGTTGCCGACCGGAAAATCTTCCCAGTACCAGCGGATGTTTCTGGGCGCGGCAGGGGTTGTGTCGGTCACGGTGCGGGGTCGTCGGTTGTCGATCCTGCCGAGCATAGCGATTCACGCTGCACTGCGCCCCACACCAGCTCGGCGGCTGCCAGGTCTTCGAGCGCGGTGCCGACGGCTTTGAACAGCGTGAGTTCGGCGGCGTGCTCGCTCACGTGCCCGGTCGAGTTGGCGCGGCCCGGGCGCGACCCGGCGCAGAGTTCGGCGAGCGTGCCTTGCAGTCGATCGGCGCTGAACGCGCCGGCCGCGATCGCGCCGAGCACGTCACCCGATTTGGCCAGCGCCTCGGGTGTGTCGACGAACACGCGGCTGCGCGCGAAGCACGCGGCATCGGCCTCGCGCATCAGCGGCGTGAAGCTGCCGATCAGGTCGAGGTGCGTGCCGGGCCGAAGCCACGCGCCGCACACGAGTGCGGTGGTCGAGAGCGTGGCGCAGCTGACGATGTCGGCGTGCTCGACGGCCTGTTCGAGGTCGTCGGTGGCGCTCGCGTTGACGCCCGCGGCGCGCAGCTCATCGGCGAGCGCTTGCGCCGATGGGGGCCGGTGATTCCAGATCACGACATCGTCGATCGGCCGCACCACTCGCATCGCTTCGGCGAGGAGTGCGGCCACGCGACCGGTGCCGAGGATCAGCAGCCGCCGCGCGTCGGCGCGCGCGAGGTACGACGCGGCGAGCGCCGACGCTGCGGCGGTGCGGCGCGAGGTGATCTCGTTGCCGTCGAGCTGCGCGAGCGGCACGCCGGTCTCGGCATCGAACAGCAGGTAGACCGAGTGCAAGCCGGGCAGGCCGCGCGCGCTGTTGCCGGGAAAGATGGTGACGGTCTTGATGCCGAGCCGCGCCCCGGTGCGCCATGCCGGCATCAGCAGGACCGTCCCGCCATCGCTGCCCGCACCGGCGACCGCGCCGATGCAGTGCGTGGTGCGCAACGGCACTTCGCAACCGGCGATGAACAGCACGCGCAGCGCCTCGATCAGCGCATCGAACGGCAGGTGCCGGCGTGTTGTCGCGGCATCTATTTGCAGCATGGCTTCAACCGCCTTGCATCACGTGCAGCGCGTCAGACCGCAACAGCTTCTTGTGCCGGCCGGTTCAGCGTCCAGCGTGTGCACAGGCCGTTGTCGAAAACGATGCGCACCTCGGCGCCCGATTCGTCCGACCAGGCCCAAACCTCGTGCGATGTTTCAGCGGACTCGGCCAGGCGTTTGCCAAAGCTCTTCGTCAGCCTGACGACCTGCAGCATCGGCAGGCCGACGCTCAATTTCGCGTGCAGCATCACCGCGCTCGGAACAAAGCCGACGGGTGACTCCGCCGCATCGCGCATCACGCGCACCGAGCGGCTGAATTGCATCAGCAGCCAGAACACAATCACGCTCAAAGCCAGCGCCACGCCGGGCCAGCCGTAGCCGAACCAGCCGGCGACCAGCGCGGCGAGCGCGAGCGCCCAACCGACGACAGGATTCATGCAGCGCGCGGCCCCGCGCCGATGTCGGCGCGCAGTTGCGCCGGCAGCCGGTTCAGCAAAAAGCGGATCGCCAACGGCACGAGCACGATGTCGTCGAGCAGGCCGATGACCGGGATCACGTCGGGGATCAAATCGATCGGCGAGATCACGTAGAGCACGATGCCGAGCGCGCCGAGCTTGAGCCAGCCGGGCGATTGCGGGTGGCGCAGCGCGCGCCAAAGCAGGCGCGCGTCGCCCCTGATCAGCGCCCAGAGCAGCGAGAAGCGTTTGAACATGGTGAACTCCGATCGAAGCAGCGGCGCGTGAGTGCGGCCCGCGTTCAACGTGCGGGCAGGCGGCGCGATGACAAGCCCGCTCGCGCGCTGCCGTTGTAACGTGAGGGCACAGCCGACCGATCGCATCAAAGCCCGCGCACCAGATCGATCGCCTGTTCGATGCGCTCGACCGCGTGGATCGTCAGCCCTTCAATGGGCTTCTTGGGCGCATTCGCCTTCGGCACGATCGCGACCGAGAAGCCGAGCTTGGCCGCTTCCCTCAGCCGCTCCTGGCCGCGCGGCGCGGGCCGCACCTCTCCGGCCAGCCCGACCTCGCCGAACGCGATGAAGCCGCGCGGCAGCGCCTTGCCGCGCAGGCTGCTCTGGATCGCGAGCATCACCGCCAGATCGGCCGCGGGCTCGCTGATGCGCACGCCGCCGACGGCGTTGACGAACACGTCTTGATCGGATGCGCTCACGCCCGCGTGGCGGTGCAGCACCGCCAACATCATCGCGAGCCGGTCGCGCTCGATGCCCACGCTCAAGCGCCGCGGCGACGGCCCGCCCGAATCGACCAGCGCCTGAATCTCGACCAGCAGCGGCCGCGTGCCTTCGAGCGTGACCAGCACGCACGAACCGGC
>JANLUW010000533.1:0-16657 GCA_031363645.1 Rhizobacter sp.
CGCGCCGCCGCGATTTCGGGCGTGACCTTCGGACCGGGCAGCACGCCGCCGTGGCCGGGTTTGGCGCCCTGGCTGAGCTTCAACTCGATCATCTTCACCTGCGGCTGCAGCGCGTTCTCGGCGAAGCGCGATTCGCTGAACAAGCCGTCGTCGTTGCGGCAGCCGAAGTAGCCCGAGCCGATTTCCCAGATCAGGTCGCCACCCATCTCCTTGTGATAGCGGCTGATCGAGCCCTCGCCGGTGTCATGCGCGAAGTTGCCGCGTTTGGCGCCGGCGTTGAGCGCGAGGATCGCGTTCGCGCTGAGTGCGCCGAAGCTCATCGCCGAGATGTTGAAGACGCTCGCGTTGTACGGTTGCGCGCGATCGCCGCCGATGGTCACGCGGAAGTCGTGCGTGGCCAGTTGGGTCGGCTGCAGCGAATGGTTGATCCACTCGTAGCCGACCGCGCCGACATCCATTTGCGTGCCGAAGGGGCGCTTGTCGGACTCACCCTTCGCGCGCTGGTAGACGAGTGAGCGCTGCTGGCGCGAGAACGGCGCGGCTTCGTTGTCGCCCTCGATGAAATATTGCCGCATCTCGGGCCGAATGAACTCGAGCAAAAACCGAAAGTGCCCGATCACCGGGTAGTTGCGCAGCACCGAATGGCGTGTCTGGCGCGTGTCGCGAAAGCCGAGGCCGACGAGCAACATGAACACGAGTGCGAGCCAGCCGCCGATGCCGGCGACGACCCAGGCGGTCAGGCACACCACCACGCCAAGCGCGCACAGCAGCCAGACCGAGTAGCGCACCGGCAGGTGGCGGTCGAGTTGCTTGAGCCAATTGAACATGGGTAGATTCTCTCTGCCAGGGTGAGCCGATGGTAGACCGCCCCGAGAGCTCGACCATGCCCAACGCAAACCCGCCGCCGAGCCTGGCGCCCAGTGTTGGGCTGCCGCTCGACAAGCCCGTCGTGCTGGTCGTGATGGGCGTCTCGGGCCGCGGCAAGACGACCGTCGCGGTGCTGTTCGCGGTGCTGCTGGCGATGGTCACGTTCGGCACGGCGGTCGGCGTCTCGCTGGCCACGCTCGCGAAGAAGATCGGCGCAAGCCTGGCCCCGATCGTCGGCGTGATGTTGATCCTCGGTGCCGGCGGTGGCTTCGCAGCCGGGCTTTCACCGAACCACATCACGCTCGCAGTGCTCGCGGTCGGTGCCGGCTCGTTGATCAACTCGCACGTCAACGACGCCGGCTTCTGGCTCGTCAAAGGGTATTTCGGCCTGACCGTCGGCCAAACGCTCAAGACCTGGTCGCTGATGGAGACATTCATCTCGGTCATCGGCCTCGGTCTGGTGGTGCTCCTGTCGACGGTGCTCTAACCTCTTGTCCCACTCCCATCGGGGGAGGGAGAAGCTTCGAGCGTCGGTGGCGCCATCGGTGCGTTGATGAACATCGTCGGCGGGGCCGAGAGTGTGATGCCGGCCGCCTGCAGCCGCTGCAGCATGTCGAACAGCAGCGCGCTGCGCACACCGCCGGTGACGCGCGGCGACTTCGCGAAGCCGGTCGCGTTGAAGAGCAACTGGCCGTGCTCGATGCCGTCGAGCAACACGCCGGGCGCGGGCGTTTCGAGCACGTCTTCGTTGGCGTCGAAGGCGGCGAGCAGCAGCTCGCGCACCTGCTGCGGATCGGTGCCGAGCGGTACCGGCAGCTTCACCTGCACCAGCCCGAGCGGGTCAGCCAGCGTCACGTTGCGCACGATCTTCGTGATGAACTCCGAGTTCGGCACGATCACGGTCGAGCGGTCGCCCATTTGAATTTCAGTCGCACGCACGTTGATGCGGCGAATGTCGCCTTCGATGCCCGCGAGCGAGACCCAATCGCCGACTTTCACCGGCCGTTCGGCCAGCAAGATCAGCCCCGAAATAAAGTTCTGCACCACCGCCTGAAGGCCGAAGCCGATGCCGACCGAGAGCGCGCTCGCGACCCACGCGATGCGCTCCAGGCCGATGCCCATTGCCGACATCGCCAGCGAGATCGCGGTCACCACACCCGCGTAGCCGAACAGCGAGGTCGCCGAGGCGCGCATGCCGGGGTCGAGCGAGGTCGTCGGCAGGTACCGGTTGGCGAGCCATTTGCGCAACAGCCGCACGACACCGAGGCCGACGACCAAGACGAGCATCGCCTGCAGCAGCGCCGTCGGCTGCAGCTTGAACTCGCCGATCGAGATGCCCTGCTGCCACTCGCCGCTGCGCCGCATCAGGTCGGTCGGGCCCTCGCCGAACGGCGCGAGCAACAGCATCAACGCGACCAGCAGCAATGCCAGCCGCAGCGCGCCCGAAAGCAGCACGGCGATCTGCGCCGAGGTCTTGGCCGATGGCGGTGCGCTGGCGCCGTCCGCTTCGGGTGCGCCAGCGGCGAGCCAGGCCATCAGTGCGTCGTCGATGAGTGCGGCGAGCAGGTAAGCCAAGCCCAGCACGTTGCACGCCCACACGACCTGCTTGACCGCGAAGCTGCCGAACGCGACGTAGCCGGCGAGCAGGCACAGCACTGCCGTCGCGAGCACGAGCCAGTTCAGGCCGGCGACGATCACCATCCAGGCCGGTCGTGCATGCGCGCCTTCTTTGGCAAGCTCGCGCCGCCAGACCCGCTCGGCACGCATCAGCGCGAGCACCACGGTCAACCCCATCGCGAGCGCGACCACACAGTTGACCGCGACCGTGGTCGAAAGGCCGACGTTGGCTGCCGAGGTGACGCGCTCGGCGAGCCAGGTCGCGACCGACACCAGCGCGATCAAAACCGGAAACGCACGCACGCTGCTGGCGACCGCATCGGGCATCGGCAGCAAGCGCCACGATGGCCGGCCCGCGCAGATCAGCGCGTTCGACAAGCCAAAGACGAAGCCGCCGAGCCACAGCACGCTGGCGAACACGCCGAGCAGCTTGGCCGGCGCATCGGGCAGCGAGTTGTTCCAGTCGAGTACGCCGAACAACACGATGCTGGCGATGCCGACCGTGAAGGTCCACTGCAGCACGACCAGCAGCGCGTGCAGCGAGCGGCGCAACCGACCGGCAGGTGTGCGCGCCATGAGCCAGCGCATCAACCAGCGGCGCACCCACGCGATCGCCAGGCCGATGCCGACGACGATGACCGGTGCGAGCAGCCACGCCGCCGTCGGCGTGGCGCGCGCGGCGGCGGTCAGGTCGGTGGCGAGCTTGGCGATGCGCGCCAGATCGGTCGGCAAATCGTCACGCAACTCCGACCAGAACGCCGTGCCGAGGATCGAATTCGTGCGCTCGCCCAGACGCGCCTGGAATTGCGAGCGCCGCAAGGTGCCGAGCTGGGCGGCAAGCTGCGTGTTTTCGATCGCGAGCAAACGCGCCAGCTTGACCTGGCTGTCGAGCGTGCCGCGGCTCTTGGTCAGCAACGCGCGCTGGCTCGTCACGTCGGCATCTTCCTTGGTGCCGGCCGCAGGCGTGCCGAGCTCGGCAACGCGCGCATCGAGGCCGCTGAGCTGCGGCGCGAGTTGGTCGGCGATGTCAGCGGCCTGTTGCTGCGCCGCGATTGCGCTGGTGCGCAGCAGCTGCAGGTCGGCGTCGCCGAGTTTGTCGCTGTTGGCCAGCGAGCGCTGCGCACTGTCGATCTGCTGGCGAATGCGGTCGAGCGATGTGTCGATGTCGGTAGACGCGGCGGGTGCCTGCGGCTGCGCGCCCGGACCGGCAGCCTGCACAGCATGGCCAGCGACAGCGAGCAGCGCACACAGCATCAGCGCGCCCAGCCACGAGTGCATCGAGCGATGAAAAAATACGGGCATCGTGGGCAGGCCGTGAGGCCTTTCGTGCGGCTCCGGGCCGCGAAGCGTCTCGTTATACTCGCCAGCCAATAGCGCCGATTTGCTCCGAATTGCGGGCGCTTTACAAATACCGCTAAAGAGGGATGCCCGCCCGGTGTCCGCCTTTGCAGCGGTGCCGGGTTTTGTTTTTCGGGGTGTCTGCAGAGGTTCGATTTGGTTGCCATCGATTCCGTAGGCGAAGTTGCGCCGCAACATCTGCACTTCGCGCAGGCGCTGCCGCTGCGGAGCGGCGCTCAATTGCGCGACTACACGCTCGCGTACGAGACCTACGGCACGCTCAACGCCGACCGCAGCAACGCGGTGCTGGTCTGCCATGCCTTGAACGCGAGCCACCACGTGGCCGGCACCTACGCCGGCCAACCCAAAAGTGAAGGCTGGTGGGACAACCTCGTCGGCCCCGGCAAACCGCTCGACACGAACCGCTTCTTCGTGATCGGCGTCAACAACCCGGGCTCGTGCTTCGGCTCGACCGGGCCGATGCAGACGAACCCTGACACGGGCAAGATTTATGGCGCCGACTTTCCGGTCGTCACTGTCGAAGACTGGGTCGACGTGCAGGCGCGGATGCTGGATGCGCTCGACATCGGGCAGCTCGCCGCCGTGCTCGGCGGCAGCTTGGGCGGCATGCAGGCGCTGAGCTGGTCGCTGCGGTACCCGGAACGGCTGCGCCATTGCATTGCCGTGGCGACCGCGCCGAACCTCTCGGCGCAAAACATCGCGTTCAACGAAGTGGCGCGGCGCGCGATCGTGACCGACCCAGAGTTTCACGGCGGCCACTTCTACGCGCACGGCACGCTGCCGCGCCGCGGCCTGCGTGTGGCGCGGATGATCGGCCACATCACGTACCTCTCCGACGACGCGATGGAGGCCAAGTTCGGCCGTGAACGCCAGCCCGGTGCGTCGGGGTTCAGCACGCAAGACATCGAGTTCCAGATCGAAAGCTACCTGCGCCACCAGGGCGACAAGTTCAGCGAATATTTCGATGCCAACACGTATTTGCTGGTCACGCGCGCACTCGATTACTTCGACCCGGCGCGCGAGTTTGGCGGCGACCTGACGGCCGCGTTCGCCGCCGCGCGTTGCAAGTTTCAGCTGGTGAGCTTCACGACCGATTGGCGTTTCGCGCCGGCACGCTCGCGCGAGATCGTCAAAGCGCTCGTCGACCACAAGCGCGACGTGAGCTACGCCGAGATCGACGCCCCGCATGGCCACGACGCGTTCTTGCTCGACGACCCGCGCTACCACGGCGTGCTGCGCGCGTGCTTCGACAACATCGCGCGGGAGTTTGCCGAGCCGAGCGCCGGGCCGCCATGGGCCACGAAGAGGCCCACCCCGTGGACCTCTGCCGGCGAGCGCCCTCCCGGGGGGCAGGAGCGAAGCGACGTGGGGGTTCCATGAGTGATCGCAAAGACATGGAGCTCATCGCCGAGCTCGTGCCGAAAGGCTCGCACGTGCTCGACCTCGGCTGCGGCAACGGCGAATTCCTTGCGCTGTTGCGCCGCACGCGCCGGTGCACCGGCTACGGCATCGAGATCGACGACGCGAACGTGCTCGCCTGCACCGAGCGCGGCGTCAACGTTATCCAGCTCAACCTTGAAGACGGCCTCGCGCTGTTCGCCGACCAAAGCTTCGACGTGGTGCTGCAGATCGAAACCCTGCAACACCTGCGCAATACCGAGAAGATGCTGCGCGAGACCGCGCGTGTCGGCCGCATCGGCATCGTCAGCTTCCCGAACTTCGCGCATTGGCCGAACCGCCTTCAAGTGGCCGCCGGCCGCATGCCGGTGACGCGCGTGTTGCCCTACCAGTGGTACGACACGCCCAACATCCGCGTCGGCACCTTCGCCGATTTCGAGGTGCTGGCGCGCAAGGACGGCTTGCGCATCCTCGACGCCTTCGGCATCCAGGCCGGCGCCGCGGTGCGGCGCTGGCCGAACCTGCGCGCGAGCGTGGCGGTGTTCAAGTTCGACCGCGGCTGAACGGGCGGCGGCTCGGCGCCGCGGCCGACGAGTTCAGTTCGTTTCTTTATCCTGCCCGAGCAGGTTTTATTGCAGCGCCCGATCGGCCGGCTGCGGCCCG
This sequence comes from Rhizobacter sp., assembly GCA_031363645.1. GTDB lineage: Bacteria > Pseudomonadota > Gammaproteobacteria > Burkholderiales > Burkholderiaceae_C > LMDS01. The sequence continues at coordinate 5,905 of JANLUW010000533.1, forward strand.
AACCAGATGCTCAGCACCATGCCGAAGAACTCGGCATCACCCACCGGCTCGCTCTGCGGCTGGCCTTGGATATAGAACTGCGTGCCCTTGCCGGGGATGAAGTCCATCGCGAAGGTGTCGCCCGCCATCAGCTTGGCGCGGCCCGAGAAAATCTCGATCAGCCGCGTGGTCGAGAGCGTGTGTTTCTGGATCAGCTAGCGCGGCGCGTTGTCGCCCATGCCGCGGGTGAACAGGCGGCCGAGGTCGGTGCCAGGCAACTCGCGCAGCGCCGCGAACTGCAGGCGCTTGGCGCCGGGCAGCGCCAGCAACTCCTCGGTCGTGCCGAACTTGCGCGGCGTGTAGAGCGCCATGTCGCAGACGTTGAAGATCGCCGTGAAACGCGTGCCGGTGCCGTTTAACTGCAGCTTCGAGCCGGCCAATTGCGCGGCGGGCTCGAAGCGCGTGGTGGTCGACGCGGCGAGCGTGGCGCCGTGCAGCGTGGTGGCGAGCACCAGGGCCGACAGCCCGTGGGTCGTCGGGGATGAAATCATCTCGCTTGTCTCCCGGGTTTTGGTTTTTTCGGCCGCCTGCCATGGCTGATGACGCAAAAACGCGAATCCCCGTATCCTCGCCGCTCTGCAATATTTGAAGGAACTCCGATGTCGCGAATCTCCCACTGGTTTCGGCAGGTTGCCACGGGCTCGGTCACTGCGCTGCTGTTGGCAAGCGCCGCCCACGCTGCTGCACCGCAGGTCAAGACGCAGGCGGCCGGTTACTACCGCGTGATGCTCGGCGAATTCGAGGTCACGGCCTTGTCCGACGGCACGGTCGCGCTGCCGGTCGACACGCTACTGACGAACACCACGAAAGCGAAGTCCGACAAAACGCTCGCGCGGAATTTTCTGAAGTCACCGGTCGAGACCTCGGTCAACGCTTACTTGATCAACACCGGCACGAAGCTGGTGCTGGTCGACACCGGCGCCGCCGGCCTGTTCGGCCCCACGCTCGGCCGGCTCGCCGAGAGCCTCAAGTCAGCCGGCTACCAGCCCGAGCAGGTCGATGAGATCTACATCACCCACATGCACCCCGACCACGTCGGCGGGCTGATGGCGGGCGAAAAAATGGCGTTCCCGAACGCGGTCGTGCGCGCCGACAAGCGCGACGCCGACTTCTGGCTGAGCCAGGCCAACCTCGACAAGGCGCCCGCCGAAAGCAAGGGCTTTTTCCAGGGCGCGATGGCCTCGCTGAACCCGTATGTCGCGGCGGGCAAATTCAAGCCGTTCGACGGCGACACCGAACTCGCCCCCGGCATCAAGGCGATGGCCGCGCCGGGCCACACGCCGGGACACAGCCTCTACGTGGTCGAGAGCGGCGGGCGAAAGCTGGTGCTGTGGGGCGACCTGATGCACGTCGCGGCCGTGCAGTTCGCAGAGCCGTCGGTGACGATCGCGTTCGACACCGACAGCAAAAACGCTGCGGTGCAACGCAAGCGCGCCTATGCCGAGGCGGCCAAGCAAGGCTACCTCGTGGGCTCGGCGCACCTGTCGTTCCCGGGGCTCGGGCATTTGCGTGCCGAGGGCAAGGGCTACACCTTCGTGCCGGTGAACTACAGCGGCCTGAAATGACGGCCGCCGCGGGTTGACCGGACCTCACGCCGAGGTGGTCAACCCGCGAACGTAGGCATCGAACACCTGCCCACCGACGCGCAACAGGTTGAAGTTGGCGCGGTCGAGCATCCAGTTCAGCAGCAGGCCGTCGAACAGCGCAAGCAGGCCGATCGCGCCGGCGCGAGGGGAAATGCCTTTGGGCATTTGGCCAGTGCGCACGGCGCGTTTGAGCGCACGCTCCAGGTCGTCGAGGCAGCTGTTGCGCATCTTCAAGTGGCGCTCGCGCACGGCGTCCATCGCGCCGACATATTCGACCTTGTGGGCCGCGATCCCGAGCACCCGGCGCAACTGCGGGTCGTTGATGACCTTGCGCAGCAGGTCGACGAACCCACCGCGTACCTGTGACAGCGTGATGTCGTCGCCCGTGAAGCCACCGGCCTCGTCGCGCGCTTCGAGCGGCAAGGTCACACGGTCCATCATGGCGTTGAACAAATCGGCCTTGTCGTCGAAGTGCCAGTAGATCGCGCCGCGGGTCAGACCCGCGGCAATCGCGATCTCGTTCAACGACGTGCCTGAAACGCCGTGCTGCTCGAACACCAGCTCGGCAGTGTCGAGAATGTGACTGCGGGTAGCTTGCGCTTCTTCTTTTGTGCGGCGGGCCATGGCGAAGTTTTGTTGCGGTGCATCAACCGTGCTTATACATTCAGGTATGGACGTATACGAAACCCGCTAGATTCGTGGCCGGGCTTTTTTTCGGTGCTGCCGAACCGGTCTTCGCAACGCCGGCCAATGGCGTTTGCCTGAGTCTTCGACCGCCCGTGGGTGCTGGTGCGCGAGGCGTCTTATTGTCTGAAGGGTTCTGCATGTCCGCGTTCAAGAACATCGTGGCCGCATCGGCCATCGTGGTGGCTGTCTCATTGTTCGCCGCCTGCGGCAAGAAGCCCGAGCAAGCCGGCGCGCCCCCGGGTGGCGGCATGCCGCCGGCCGAGGTCGGCGTGGTCACGGCGGCACCGCAGGCGATCGGTCTCGCGACCGAACTGCCGGGCCGGCTCGAAGCCTCGCGCGTGGCGCAGGTGCGGGCCCGCGCCGCGGGCATCGTGCAAAAGCGCGTGTTCACCGAAGGCGGCGATGTGAAGGCCGGGCAAGTCTTATTTCGCATCGACTCGGCGCCCTACCAAGCGCAAGCGGCCAGTGCGCAGGCCGCACTCTCCCGCGCGCAGGCCAACTTGACGCAAACCGCCGCCTTGGCCGAGCGCTATAAACCTTTGCTCGAAGCCAATGCGATCAGCAAGCAGGAGTACGTGAACGCGGTCGCCGCGCAAAAGACCGCCGAGGCCGACGTGGCCACCGGCAAGGCCAACATCCAGATCGCGCAAATCAACCTCGGCTACGCCACCGTGACCGCACCGATCGCCGGCCGCATCGGTCGGGCGCTCGTGACCGAAGGCGCGCTGGTCGGGCAAGGCGACGTGACGCCGCTCGCCAACATCCAGCAGATCAACCCGATGTACGTGAACTTCACGCAGTCGACGACCGATGTGCTGCGCCTGCGCAAGGCACTCGCGAGCGGCCAGTTCAAGCGCACCGGTGCCGACAGCGCCAGCGTGCGCGTGATCCTGGAAGACGGCAGCGACTACGGCCAGCCTGCCAAGCTGCTGTTCAGCGACCTGACGGTCGACGCGACCACCGGCCAGATCACCTTGCGCGCCGAAGTGCCGAACGCGGCAGGCCTGTTGCTGCCGGGCATGTACGTGCGCGTGCGGTTCGAAGAGGCGCAGGCCGAAGCCGGCATCGTCTTGCCGCAGCAGGCGGTCACGCGCGGTGCCAACGGCGACACGGTGATGGTCGTCGGCGCCGACGGCAAAGTGTCGCCGCGGCCGGTCAAGATCGGCTCCTCGGTGAACGGCCAGTGGGTCGTGCTCGAGGGCCTCAAGCCGGGCGAGCAGGTGATGGTCGACGGCTTTCAGAAGCTGCGCGGCGGTGCACCGGTGAAGCCGGTGCCGTGGAAACCGGCAGCGTCTGGCGCGGCCGGTGGGCCGGCCGCCTCCGGCGCAGCCGGGGCGTCGGCAGCCTCCGCGCCCGATTCGGCGGCGTCGAAGTAAGCAGGGCAGCACCATGGCCCAATTTTTCATCGATCGCCCGATCTTCGCGTGGGTGATCGCACTCTTCATCATCGTGCTCGGCGCCACCTCGATCACGCAGCTGCCAATCGCGCAGTACCCGTCGGTCGCGCCGCCCGCGATCGTTGTCAACGTCGCCTACCCGGGCGCCTCCGCGCAGACCCTCGAAGACTCGGTCGTCAGCGTGATCGAGCGCGAGATGAACGGCGCGACCGGCCTGCTCTACATGGAGTCGGTGAGCCAGGCCAACGGCAGCGGCTCGATCACGCTCAGCTTCCAGATCGGCACCGACCCCGAACTCGCGCAGGTCGATGTGCAAAACCGCCTCTCGCGCGCCACGCCACGCTTGCCCGCGTCGGTGGTTCAGCAAGGCGTGCGGGTCGACAAGGCGCGCTCGAACTTCCTGCTGTTCACGATCTTGTCGAGCGACGATCAGACGATGACGCCGATCGAACTCGGTGACTACGCCTCACGCAACGTGTTGCCTGAAATCCAGCGCCTGCAAGGCGTCGGCACCGCGCAGCTTTTCGGCACCGAGCGCGCGATGCGCATCTGGATCGATCCGCAAAAGCTCGCCGGCTTCAACCTGTCGACGGCCAATGTGTCGGCCGCGATCTCGGCGCAAAATGCGCAAGTTTCCTCGGGCACGATCGGTGACTTGCCTAACGTGCCGGGCCAGGCGATCTTCGCGACCGTGGTCGTCAAAGGCCAGCTGAACTCGACCGCGCAGTTCGGCGACATCGTGCTGCGCGCGAACACCGACGGCTCGACCGTCAAACTCAAAGACGTGGCCCGCATCGAGCTCGGCGGCCAGAGTTACGCCACCTCGGCACGCCTGAACGGCAAGCCCGCGACCGGCATCGGCGTGCAGCTTTCGCCCACCGGTAACGCGCTCGCCACCGCGAAGGCGGTGAAGACGCGCATGGAAGAGCTGCAAACGTATTTCCCGTCCGGCGTGAAGTACTCGATCCCATATGACGCCTCGCGCTTCGTCAGCATCTCGATCACCGAGGTCGTCAAGACCTTGGTCGAGGCGGTGTTCCTGGTGTTCCTGGTGATGTACCTGTTCTTGCAGAACTTCCGCTACACGATCATCCCGACGATCGTGGTGCCGGTCGCGCTGCTCGGCACCTTCGGCGTGTTGCTCGCGCTCGGCTTTTCGATCAACGTGCTGACGATGTTCGGCATGGTGCTGGTGATCGGCATCGTGGTCGACGATGCGATCGTCGTCGTCGAAAACGTCGAACGCATCATGAGCGAAGAGGGCTTGTCGCCAAAAGAGGCGACGAAGAAGGCGATGGGCCAGATCTACGGCGCCATCATCGGCGTGACCGTGGTGCTGGTCTCGGTGTTCGTGCCGCTCGCGTTCTTCAGCGGCTCGGTCGGCAACATTTACCGCCAGTTCTCGGCAGTGATGGTCGCGTCGGTCTCGTTCTCGGCATTTCTGGCGCTCTCGCTCACACCGGCGCTGTGCGCCACCTTGCTCAAGCCAGTCGAGGCCGGCGCACACCTTAAGAAGAAGGGCTTCTTCGGGTGGTTCAACCGCGGCTTCAAGTCGACCGCGAAGGGCTATGAAGGCTGGGTCGCGAAGCTGCTCAAGTGGGCGGGCCGGTTCATGATCGTGTACGTCGCGATCGGCGTCGCGGTCGGCTTCTTGTTCGTGCGGCTGCCCACGTCGTTTTTGCCGAACGAAGACCAGGGTTACATCGTCGCCAACATGCAGTTGCCACCGGGCGCAACGCAAGAACGCACGCTCGAGGCGATGAAGCAGGCCGAAAGCTTCTTCCTGAAACAACCCGAGGTTCAGACCATGGTCAGCGTGATGGGCTTCAGTTTCTCGGGTACCGGGCAAAACGCCGCACTCGCGTTCGTGCCGCTGAAAGACTGGAGCGAGCGCAGCGCCGCCGACCATTCGGCGCAGTCGCTCGCGGGCCGCGGCATGGGCGCGCTGATGGGCGTGCGCGATGCGTTCATCTTCGCGATCAGCCCGCCGCCGATCCCCGAGCTCGGCAACGCGACCGGCTTCACCTTCCGCCTGCAAGACCGCGGCGGCAATGGTCATGCCGCGCTAGTCGCCGCGCGCAACCAGCTGCTCGGTTTGGCGGGCAAAAGCAAGGTCCTCGCGGGCATGCGTCCGGACGGCCTGGAAGACGCACCGCAGCTGCAGCTGGAGGTCGATCGCGACAAGGCGCAGGCGCTGAGCGTCACCTTCGATTCGGTCAACGCGGCGCTGTCGACCTCGCTCGGCTCGTCGTACATCAACGACTTTCCGAACGCCGGCCGTTTGCAGCGCGTGGTCGTGCAGGCCGATGCGCCGCAGCGCATGCAGCCCGACGACCTGTTGCGCATCAACACGCTCAACGCCAAAGGCCAGCCGGTGCCACTCTCGGCATTCGCGACGACGCGCTGGACCACCGGCCCGGTACAAACCGTGCGCTACAACGGCTACCCGACGATGCGAATCTCGGGTGACGCGGCGCCCGGCCAATCGACCGGCCAAGCGATGATCGAAATGGAAACACTCGCCAAACAATTGCCGGCCGGCTTCGGCTTCGAGTGGACCGGCCAGTCGCGTGAAGAGCGGCTCGCGGGCTCGCAGGCCTACATCCTCTACGGCTTCGCGATCCTCGCGGTGTTCTTGTGTCTCGCGGCGCTGTACGAGAGCTGGACCATTCCGCTCGCGGTGATCATGGTGGTGCCGCTCGGTGTGCTCGGCGTGGTGCTGGCAACGATGTTCCGCGGCCTCGCGAACGACGTGTACTTCCAGGTGGGGCTGATCACGATCATCGGCTTGGCGGCGAAGAATGCCATTCTGATCATCGAGTTCGCGAAAGACCTGGAGGCCGAGGGCAAGAGCCCGATCGAGGCCGCGCTCGCAGCCGCGCACTTGCGCTTTCGCCCGATCCTCATGACCTCGCTGGCGTTCATCCTCGGCACCTTGCCGCTGGCGCTGGCCACCGGTGCGGGCTCGGCGAGCCAGCGCGCGATCGGCACGGCCGTGATCGGCGGCATGATCACGGCGGTCGCGCTCGCGGTGCTGTTCGTGCCGGCGTTCTTCGTCTTCGTGCGGACCGTGTTCAAGGGCCGCAAACCGAAGCCGCCCGGGCCGAACGAGCCGCCGTCGATCGCCCACGGTACGCCACCGGCCGCGGAGGGCGCACGATGAAAACCGCACTCGTTGTGGTGCCCTCGGCCAGGTTGTCGGCATTGACGGCGGCCGCTGTTTCGACGCTGATGTTGGCTGGCTGCATGAGCTTCATCCCGAAGTACGAGCAACCTGCCGCGCCCGTCGCGCCGACCTACCCGCCCGAGCTGACGCCGGCCGGCGCCCCCGGCGCCGAGGCGGCCGCCAGCATCGAATGGCAGCGCTTCTTCGCCGACCCGCGCTTGAAGCGTTTGATCGAACTCTCGCTGCAAAACAACCGCGACCTGCGCGTCGCGATCCTCAACATCGAACAGGCGCGCGCGAGCTACCAGATCAGGCGCGCCGACGAGTTGCCCTCGGTCGGCGGCGGCGGCGTCGCGCAGCGCCAGTCGGGTGCGAACGGCGGGCTCGTCAACAGCTATGCCGTCGGCCTTCAGGTGACCGGCTTCGAGCTCGATTTTTTCGGCCGCGTGCGCAGCCTGAGCCAGGCGGCGCTGTCGCAATACCTCGCCACAGAAGAGGCGCGCAAGACCGCGCAAATTTCGCTGGTCTCGGGCGTGGCGACGAGCTACATCAGCCTGCTCGCCGACGACGAGTTGCTGCGCGTCACGCGCGATACGTTGGCAAGCCGCGAGGACTCGTTTCGCCTGACCAAGCTCCGGTTCGACAACGGCGTGTCATCGGAAGTCGATTTGCGCCAAGCCGAGCAATTGCTCGAAACCGCGAAGGCGAGCCTTGCGCAAACCCAGCGCCAAAAAGCACTCGACGAAAACGCGCTGACGCTGCTGGTCGGCCAACCGTTGCCGACCGACCTGCCGGCGCCGCTGAAGCTGGCGCAGCAACAAAGCGTGGCCGACCTGCCCGCGGGCTTGCCGTCCGACTTGTTGATACGTCGGCCCGACGTGCTCTCGGCCGAGCAGCAACTGCTGAGTGCCAACGCCAACATCGGCGCGGCGCGCGCGGCGTTCTTCCCGCGCATCTCGTTGACCGCCAACACCGGCACGGCGAGCAGCGAACTCTCAAGGCTGTTCAAGAGCGGCACGTTCGCGCTGACCGGCACGGCCACGCTGCTGCAACCGATCTTCGACGCGGGCCGCAACCAGGCCAACCTCGAGGTCGCGAAAGTCAACAAAGACATCGCGATCGCGCTGTACGAAAAAGCGATCCAGACCGCGTTCCGCGAGGTCGCCGATTCACTCGCCGGCCGCGCCACGCTCGGTGAACAGCTGCGTGCGCAGTCGGCGGTGGCGAATGCCGCACAGGTGAGCTTCAAGTTGGCCGACTTGCGCTACAAGAACGGCGCGTCGAGCTACTTCGACGTGCTCGATGCGCAGCGCACGCTGTTCACCGCGCAGCAAGCGACGGTGCAAACGCAAGCGCTGCAGGTGCAGAACCTCGTGACGCTGTACAAGGTGCTCGGCGGCGGGTGGACGGAGCCGGTGAAGGCGAAATAGGCGCGAGTTGGCGCGGCACGTCGCCGCGCCAGCGAATCAGGTTGGCGCGACCGGCGCCAGCGTGTCGAACGTCGCGGTCTGCTTCGCCTTCCACGCGCTGATCGCGAGCGACATTTCGTCGGTGTCGAAGATCGCGCTTTGCAGCAGTGTCATTTGCGCCAGGCTCGCGGCGGTGCCGTGATCGCGCGCGTGGTTCAACGCGAGCTTGCTGCCGGCGATCGCGAGCGGCGACTTCGCGGCGATGTTCTTCGCGAGTGCCATCGCATGCGCCAAGGTGGCCTCGGCATCCGCGAGCACCGCGTTGACCAGACCGACGCTTAACGCGCGCTCGGCACCGATGCGGTCGCCGGTGTAGGCCATCTCGCGCGCGATGCCGGGCGGCACGATCTTGGCCAAGCGCTGCAGCACGCCGAGGTCGGCCATCATGCCGATGTGAATTTCTTGCACGGTGAAAAAAGCGTCCGCGCTGCACACGCGGATGTCGCAGGCGGTCGCCAGGTCGAGCGCGCCGCCGATGCAGCCGCCCTGGATCGCGCAGATCACCGGGAAGCGCGCTTCGTCGATCGCCGTGAAGCAATCGATCAGCTTGCGCAACGCGTCTTGAAAGCTCAGCCGCGCACGGGCCGTGGTGGTGACGAACATCGCCTCGTCGCTCGCGAACACGTCGAGCGACATGCCGGCGCAGAAGTGCTTGCCGGTCGACGAGATCACCATCACGCGCGCCTCGCCCGAGTCGTGCAGCGCGCGCACCGCGTCTCGCACGGCAGGGAAAAAAGGCGGCGCCATCGTGTTCAGCCGCTCAGGTCGATTGAGCTGCAGGTGGGCGATGCCGTGGTCGGTGCTGAGCTTGAAAAAATCGTTCATGGCGGTGCTCTTGAAGAAGCGGCGTGGACGGGTGAATGGACCTGCCCGCAGCCTACACTGCTGCCGATGTCGACCCCTTCGTTTTTGCGCACCGCCGATGGCTGCAAGCTTTATGTTCGCGAATGGCCATGCGACGACGCGCGTGGCACGGTGCTGATCGTGCACGGCTTGGGCGAGCACATCGGGCGCTACGAACACGTGGCGGCGCAGCTGCTGCGCTGCGGCCGCAATGTGGTCGGCTACGACCAGCGCGGGCACGGCGAGAGTGCCGGCAAGCGTGGTCGCCTGAACCGGCCCAATGATCTGCTGCACGACCTCGCGGTCGTGATCGACGCAGTGCGGGCGCGCCACCCCGGGCCGCTGGTGCTGCTCGGCCACAGCATGGGCGGGCTGGTCGCCGCGCGCATGGTTGCGGGTGGGCTGGAGTCGCCGCCGCCGGCGTGGTACCGCAAGGTCGACGCGCTGGTGCTGTCGTCGCCTGCGCTCGATGCGGGGCTCGGCGGTGCGCAAAAAGCGCAGCTCAAAGTGATGGGCTGGCTCGCGCCGAACCTCGCGGTAGGCAACGGTCTGAAGCCCGCGTGGATCTCGCGCGACCCAGCGGTCGTCGAGGCCTACACCAATGACGCGCGGGTGCACGACCGTGTCACGCCGAAGCTGGTGCGCTTCATCGTCGACGGCAGCGAATTCGTGCGCGCGCACGCGGCGCAGTGGCGCGTGCCGACCTTGCTGCTGTATGCGGGCAGCGATCGCTGCGTGGCACCCGCCGGCAGTGCCGCGTTCGCCGCCGCGGCGGCGCCGGGCGTTGTGACGTCGAAGGTCTTCGCGCCGCTGTTCCACGAGATCTTCAACGAGCCCGAACAGGCGCAGGTGTTCGCGGTGCTCGCGGCCTGGCTCAGCCCGCCGTCGAGCCGGCCGGGGCAATAGGCAGCACGCCCCGGGGGCAGGCGACGGCCCCCGGGTTGGCCGAAGTTCTACACTCTCCGGCTGCTGACAAAGAGCCCGAAAGATGAACGCACGCGACCCCTTGCTGCCGGTGCAGCCCGATGAATCCGAAGCGCTCGCGCAGTTCGTCAGCCGCATGTGGGACGAAGAGATCGTGCCGCAGCTCGTCGACTACATCGCGGTGCCCGCGAAGAGCCCGATGTTCGATGCCGACTGGGCCGCTAACGGCCACATCGAGCGCGTGATCCGGGATGCTTCGGCCTGGGTCGAAGGCCGCGGCGTGGCGGGGCTCAAGCTCGAAGTCGTGCGCATCGAAGGCCGCACGCCGGTGATTTTTTTCGAGGTGCCGGCGACCAAAGCGGGCGGCAACGAACCGGGCGCCGACACGTGTTTGTTGTACGGCCACCTCGACAAGCAACCCGAGTTCAACGGCTGGCGCAACGATCTCGGCCCCTGGACACCCAAGTACATCGACGGCCTGCTCTACGGCCGCGGCGGCGCCGACGACGGCTATGCGGTGTACGCGTCGCTCACCGCGATCATGGCGCTCGACAAAGCCGGCATCCCGCGGCCGCGCTGCGTCGGCCTCATCGAGAGCTGCGAAGAAAGCGGCTCGTTCGACCTGCCGGCGTACATCGACGC
>JANLUW010000558.1:0-1987 GCA_031363645.1 Rhizobacter sp.
CTTGCGATTGACATCGCCGATCGACGCGTGCGTGCGCTCGGTGACGTCGCGCGCCACCTTCAGCACTTCGACTCGGCGAGCGAGCACCAGGAGCAGGTTGTCCAGGCGCGCCTTCAGGTTGAAGGTCTCAAGCAGTGCCTGCTTGTCTTCCGGTGCGATGTCCAGAAGTCCCGCGATCACGTCGGCCAGTTGGGAAGCATCCGTGATGCCTTCCAGGGAGGCCGCCATTTCGGGTGGCGCTTGCGGCAGCAGTTGGAGCGTTTCGTGCGCGCTCTGTTTGAGCGCACGCGCACGACCTTCGACTTCCGCGGTCACTGCGGCGTCGTCGTCGACGTATTGCACGCGGGCGACCGGGAACGGATAACCCTCGAGGTTCTCGAGGATGCGGAAGCGACGCAGGCCTCTGACGACTGCACGGTGCGTGTCGCCGGGCGATGTCAGATAGCGCAACACCGCCGCACTGGTGCCGACCCCGTGGAGGCTCTCCAGGCCTGGGTTGGACGCGTCCGGTAGGCGTTGCAGCACGACGCCGATCTGCCGCTCCAGGCGCACGGCTTCCTGCACACCTGCCTGCAGATCGGCACGTTCGATATGGAGCGGAATGATCGTTCCAGGGAACAACACGTTGGCGCGAACGGGAAGCAGAATCAACGCATCGTCTGGAATCGGGCGCAAGGCGTCCTTCGGTCGCGTTTCGGCCGCTGAAAGCTTCGCCTCGACTGGCGAGACGGCGTCAACGGACAGTCCGGTGCCGACACCGACTTGGAGCTCAGTGCTCATCGCTGCGCCATCTCAATCTTGCGCAGTCGCAGAATCAAACACCCGTTCAGCAATTCCGGTGGGCCGAGCTCCATGCGGCCGGGCGGAAGCGGAATGCGGCGTTCGAAGTGGCCGTGAGGAATCTCCAGCCTGCGTACCGAATGGCCAGGGCCGACAAAGGGCAGCGGGCGCGAACCGCTGACGATGAGCGCGCCGGGCTCGCTGAAGATCTGCATCCTTGCTTCGGTCACGCCCGGCATCGCGATGACGACAACGATCTCGCCGCCGTCCTCGTACACGTCTGCCGGCGGCTCCCACGCAGCGGGTGCAGCGTGCGAGGTGGTGGGCCTAAAGAACTGACGCTGCAGACGCTCGGCCTGGTCGATCAACTCACAGGCCTCGGCCCACATCCACCGGGTGGGATCGTTTGCTCTTGACACGTTGTGTCCTGCTGAAGTCTTTGCCGGATGCTGGCGCGTGCAGGGTCGGATCGTCTGTGCGTTAGCGCGCACTGCTGGGTCACGGCTCTCTGCTCATGGCAGGTCGATGCGATTGACGCGACGCGCTTCCAGCATGCGCGTGCCCAGTACGGTCATGCGCAACTCGCCGACCGCGTTGGACATGCGAACCGGAGCGGATCTTGGCCGCACCGGTGGAGCATCGCAACGTGAAACATCTTCGGGGGTTGCGGCGAAATTGAGGTCGAAAATCGCCGAACGATCAACGAAAACGGGTCGGATTTGGTCGGTTTCATGGCCTTTTACCTCTGATTTAGGGCCGCTCCAAGGATGTTGTCTCATCTTCACGTGAAATGGATTTGAACAAAAGTATAGTATCAAGAATGGATCTGCACAATCGCATCGACTACGCAATTGTTTCAAGTTGGGAGTCTATGAGAGCGGTTCGGCCTGCTACGCCGTCAGGAACACCGTGACCACACCGCGTGTCTCTGGACTGAAGCGGGCAAACTCTTCCTCGGTCAGCAACTCCAGAGACTGGATGGAGGCGAGCTGTCGCAAGGCCGTCGAGCGGCGCACGTCGTCGAAAGTGTCCGCCAACTCCTGGTCTCGTGACTCCAGGAGTTTAAACACCGCCTGGTAGCGCGCGTGGTTACTTGTGCCAGTATCGCACGAAAGGCGAGCGACCTCCGCGAGAACTCGCTGGCAGAATCGCTCCAAGGCGATAGCACGTAGTTGGCGGAAGAGCTTCCAATCCGCTTCGCTGATTT
>JANLUW010000605.1:0-8307 GCA_031363645.1 Rhizobacter sp.
CCCAGCCACTCGACCGAACCGCGATCGCGCCGATGCGAACCGACACCCCGAGCGCCTTGCTCGCACGCTGCTCTATCGGAGCGCGCCATTGTTCGATGTGGGGCAGAATGCCCCAATGGAATGTCAGCCACACGATCAGCAATAAGCTCCACGCGGTGAACACCAACCCGACCAGTGTGCGCGCTGTCCAACGCAGTGGCGCCCAACGTGGGCCGGGGTCCGCGACAAGCGGCGCGGTCGCATCGGAGTGGGTCGTGGCGGGCGGCATCGAAGACATGAAAACCAAGGTGCGCCGGCCATGGATCGGGCCAGTCGACGTTCACAAGGGTGGGCAGCGGGCGGTTACGCGGGCGGCCAACGAGACCCTGTTGGCGCCCACCGCCTCCAAAGCAATCTAGCACAGACCTCCGCAATTCCCATGGCTTCGAGCGCCTCCTCTACTGCCACCGCCAGCGCCACTGACATTGCCGCAGCAGCACCCTCCGGCGCCGCACCGGCCAGCGCCGCGCACAGCCGCTTCGTGCAGCGCATCCGGCGCCGCTACGCCGCCGAGTTGCCATTGCTCGCCGCCGGCTTTCCCACACGTGCGGTGATCGACGCGTTGATCGATCGCCTGCTGACCGGCGGCCGGCCGCTCGCCAGCGCGATGCGCGTGACGCGGCAGTTGGTGCTGGAGCGGCTCGCGGTGCTCGACATCGAGCAAGCCGCGGCGATGGGCGACGTGACCCGCGCGATGACCGAGCTGGCCGAAGCCACGCTCGACCGCGCGCTCGGCGCAGCGCGGCGCGATCACGGCGCGCGCTTCGGTGCGCCGCGTAACGCGGCCGGCGCCGAGATCGACTTCTGGGTCGTCGGCATGGGCAAGCTCGGTGCGCGCGAGCTCAACGTGTCGTCCGACATCGACCTGATCTATGTCTACGAAGAAGACGGCCAGACCGATGGCGCCCAGCCGATCAGCGCGCACGAGTATTTTTCACACGTCTGCAAGAGCCTGTACACGCTGATCGGCGAGACCACCGAAGACGGCTTCGTGTTCCGCGTCGATTTGGCGCTGCGGCCCAACGGCAACTCCGGCCCGCCGTGCGTGAGCCTGGCGATGCTCGAAGAATACTTGCAGGTACAAGGACGCGAGTGGGAGCGCTTCGCGTGGTTGAAGAGCCGTGTGGTGGCGCCGACCGCGAGCGTGCAGTCCGGCCGCGCGGTCGCGCTCCGCGGGCTCGTCACCTCGTTCGTGTACCGCCGCTACCTCGACTACGGCGTCTTCGAGGGCCTGCGCCAATTGCACGCCAAGGTGCGCGAAGAAGCGCAGCGCCGCGCCGCCGGCCGGCCCGAACGCGCCAACGACGTGAAGCTCTCGCGCGGCGGCATCCGTGAGATCGAGTTCATCGTGCAGTTGCTGCTGGTGGTGCGCGGCGGGCAGTTCCCCGAGATCCGCACCCGCTCCACGCTGAAGGCGCTCGTCAAGCTCGCCACCGGCGGCCTGATGAAGCCGGCGAGCGCGAACCGGCTTGCCGAGGCATACCAGTTTTTGCGCCGCATCGAGCACCGCATTCAATACCTCGACGACCAGCAGACCCACCTGCTGCCCACCGTCGATGCCGACCTCGCCTGGATCGCCGGCAGCCTCGGCTTCAGCACGCGCACCGACAGCAACGGCGCCGCCCACGCTGCCTGCGACCTGCTCGACCTGCTCGGCGCGACGCGCGAGTTCGTCGCGACCGAGTTCGATGCACTGCTGCACGATGGCCGCGCGCCTTCGACCAAGCCCAACGCGTGCCGCCCGGGCGGCTGCGGCGAGCCGGCCGTGCCGATCGACGGTGAGGCCTTCATCGAGCAGTTGCCGCCCGCGCTCGCCGCGCGCGTGAGGTCGTTGCGCGAGCAGCCCAAGATCGTGATGCTGCGCGACGAAAGCAAGATCCGCCTCGCGCGCCTGATCAAGCGCGCCGCGCAAGCGGTGCGCGACGACGAGTGCCCGATGACCGCTGCGCTGCGCTTCGTCGACTGGCTCGAGCCGCTGCTGCGGCGCGAGAGCTACCTCGCGATGCTGGTCGAGCGCCCCGAAGTGCAGACACGGCTGCTGCGCCTGCTCGGCCTCGCGCGCTGGCCGATGCGCTACCTGATGCTGCACCCCGGCGTGATCGACGAGCTCGCCGATGACCGCCTGCTGCACAACCGCTTCGACGCCGCCGCGTTCACCACCGAGCTCGAGGAGCGCCACGACGCCTGGGAGCGCTCCGGCCAGGCCGATGAAGAATCGCTGCTCGACACCTTGCGCCGCGCGCACCACGCCGAGGTGTTTCGCACGCTGGTGCGCGATGTCGAGGGCCACATCACGGTCGAGCAGGTCGCTGACGACCTCTCGGCGCTCGCCGATGCCACGTTCGGCCTCGCGCTGCGCTGGGCTTGGAAGCACCTGAAGCAGGCGCACATTGCCGAGCCGCGCCTGTCGGTGATCGCTTATGGCAAGCTTGGTGGCAAAGAGCTCGGCTACGGCAGCGACCTCGATGTTGTCTTCCTCTTCGACGATGCCGACGAAGAAGACGCCGACAAGGCCGCCGAAATCTACGGCGCCTTCGTGCGCAAGGTTATCAACTGGCTGACGCTGCGCACCGCCGCCGGCGAGCTGTTCGACATCGACACCGCACTCCGCCCGAACGGCAACTCCGGCCTGCTGGTGACTTCGCTCGCGTCGTTCGAGCGTTACCAGGCCGGCCGCGGCAGCAACACCGCCTGGACCTGGGAGCATCAGGCCCTCACGCGCGCCCGCTGGTGCGCCGGCTGGCGCGCGCTGGAACCCAAATTCGACGCCGTGCGCCGCAGCGTGATCTGCGCGCCGCGTGATGCGCAAGCGCTGCGCGCCGAGGTGTGGGCGATGCGTGAGAAGGTGCGTGACGCGCACCCCGTCAAAGACGGCCGCTTCGACGTGAAGCACAGTGCCGGCGGCATGATGGACGCCGAGTTCGCAGTGCAGTACCTCGTGCTCGCGCAGGCTTGCGCGCACACCGAACTGATGGACGACGTGGGCAACATTGCGCTGCTGCAGCGCGCGCAAACATGCGGGCTGTTGCCCGACCACATCGGCACGCACGCGGCCGATGCCTACCGCGAGCTGCGCCGCGCGCAACACACCGCGCGGCTCGACGAGCAGCCAACGCAAATCGAGCCCGACGCGATGGCAGCCATTGCCCGCCACCGCGATGCCGTGCTCGCGCTGTGGCACGCGGTGTTCGACATGCCCACCGCCACGTGACGCGCAGCGCGGCCGGCCGCAGCGCCTGGCTCGGCGTGGCGCTGTTGCTCGGCGCGTTCGCGCTGATCGGCTGGCCGATGGCGCGCGACGCGCTCGACTGGCAACCCGGCCTCGCGTTCAGCGAACCGTGGCGCGCGTTCACTGCCATCGGCGTGCACTACAGCGGCCAGCACCTCGGCGTGAATCTGATCGGGCTGGCAGTCACCGCGGCGTTCGGCGTGGTCGCGCGGGCACCGGTGTTGCTCGCATTTGCCTGGCTTGCGGCGTGGCCGACGACGCACTTCGGGCTGCTGCTGAAGCCGACTTTGCTGCACTATGGCGGCCTCTCGGGCGTGCTGCATGCGGGCGTCTCGGTCATCGTCACGTTCTTGCTGGTCACCGGCACGCGCGCGCAGCGAGGGGTCGCGGCCGCGGTGGCGGTCGGCCTCGCGGCCAAGCTGTTGAACGAAGCGCCATGGGGGCCGCCGCTGCGCTTTTCAGCCGGCTGGGACATCGCAATCGCGCCGCTCGCACACACCACGGGTGCGATCGCCGGCGCGCTCTGTGCAGCGATCGCGCTGTGGTGTGCGCATGCGGATTCGGCCCGCCATGCCTGACCGCAAACGCCATCTCGATGCCACGGCGATCGTGCTGGTGATCGGCTGCTGTTTCCTGTGGGGCCTGAACCAGGTGGCCGTGAAAGCGACGATGCCCGAGGTGCCACCCCTGTGGCAAGCAGCGCTGCGCTCGCTCGGTGGCACGCTGCTGGTGGCGGCGTGGGCCGGCGCGCGCCGCATTCCGCTGTTCACACGCGACGCCACGTGGCGCGGCGGGCTGCTGGCGGGCACGCTGTTTGCAGCCGAGTTCGTTTGCATCTTCATCGGCCTGCAGTTCACGACCGCCTCGCGCATGGTCGTGTTCATCTACATCTCGCCGTTCGTCGTCGCGCTCGGCATGCCGTTCATCGCGCGCGCGGAGCGCTTGTCGAGGCTGCAAATGACCGGACTGGTGGTCGCGTTCGCCGGTGTGGCGTGGGCGTTCGCCGAAGGCTTCACGATGCCGGCCGCCGGCCCACACCAGCTGCTCGGCGATGCACTCGGCGTGGCCGCTGGCGTGATCTGGGGTGCAACGACGCTGGCGATCCGCGGTAGCAAGCTCTCCGGCACGTCGGCCGAGAAGACGCTGCTCTACCAGCTGGCGATCTCGGGCGCGCTGCTGTGGGCGATCGCGATGGCGCAGGGCGCGCCGCTGCCCACGCAGCTGTCGCCGCTGGCGTGGGCGTCGATGATTTTTCAGGTCGTCGTCGTCACTGCGGTCAGCTACCTCGCGTGGTTCTGGCTGATCCGCCACTACCCGGCGACGAGGCTCGCGTCGTTCACGTTGCTGACCCCCGTGTTCGGGCTGCTAATGGGCGCGCTGCTGCTGAACGAGCCGATCACCGCGCGGCTCGTGATCGCCTTGCTCGCCGTCGCGGCGGGCATCGTGCTGGTAAATCGGCGCGGGTGAGGCTCTTCCAGAAGGAGAGGGGCAACTTCGACCAACTTCAACGTCAGGCGCGAATTCGACGAACCAGCGCGCTCGTCGAAAATCCGTCGACGAACGACAGCGCGCGTGCATCGCCGCCCCAACTGCGCACCCACTTCGTCTCGTCGAGTGCCTCGATGTCGTAGTCGCCGCCCTTGACGTAGAGCTGCGGCCGCACGAGCTTGAGCAGCTCGACCGGCGTGGCCTCGTCGAACAGCGTGACGAGGCTGATGCTCTCGAGTGCAGCGAGCACGCAGGCGCGGTCGAGTTCGGCATTCAGCGGGCGGTCAGGGCCCTTGCCGAGCCCGCGCGCCGAAGCATCGCTGTTGAGCCCGAGCACCAGGCTCGCGCCGAGAGAGCGCGCCTGCGCGAGGTAGCTGACGTGGCCGCGGTGCAGGATGTCGAACACGCCGTTGGTGAAGACCACCGGCTTCGGCAGCGTCGCAACGCGCGATGCGAGATCGGCGCGCGTGCAGAGCTTGTCGAGGAAGGTCGCGTCGCGCATGTGCGGATTGTGGCGCGCGCGCACGGTGAGCGCGCCGCGCAAGCGCCGCGGTCACAGCACCTCGACCGATCGCGCGGCGACGAACCGCGTGCCGCGCACCAGCGCTTCGAGCGTTTGCCCGAGCGGCAAGGTGACCTCGTCGGCGGTGCTGCGAACGACCGCCACCAGCAGCACGCGGTCACCCTTGGCGATGCCACTGAGGTCGACGCTGAAACTCACGCTGCGCGAACGCGCCGCGTCGACCGCCGCACCCACCGGCCGCATCGGGCCGGTCGGGTCGGCGAAGGTCCAGCCATCGGCGAGCGCGGGCAGCGCGCCACCGGCGCGCAAAAACGCCTGCACCGGCGCCGCCCACGCGCACGGCAACGCCGACCATGCGGCCGCGTTGGTCGTACCGACCGGGCGCATCAGCAGCGCCACGCGGATGTCGTTGGCCGGCGCCTCGGTGGTGTGGCGGTGGTGCACTTGCACGTCGACCTGGCACGCGACGCGGCCGATGCCCATCGACGCTGGCGACGTGTTGGGCACCGGCCGGTCGACGATCAGCTCGAACAGGTCGGCCTCGGTCGGCGAGGCGTCGTTCCACGGCGGCGCGTAGGCATCGGGGAACAGCCCGCCGGTGCCAACGACCGTGTTCCACACCGCCAGCGTCACGCGGCTGCTGGCAGTGGCGGCGCGCAGCCGGGTCTCGAACACCTTGCTCCAGAGACCGTCGGGTTTGATCAGCGGGTCGCCGGCGCCGCGCGCGTGCAGCGCGGTCTGGAACACCCAGAGGCCATAACGATCGCTCGCGGCGCCGCTCCATGGCAGGTTTTTCGGCGCCGGCACCGGAGCGCCGCGCTGCGGGCGCACGCGCAGGTCGGGGCTCGCGTGCCACAGCAAACCCGTGTTCGGCAGTGCGCGGTTCGGGTCGGTGAGTGCCGTGATCGGGTCGCGGCGGGTGACGTGGCTGTGCACGCGCAGGCTGGTGCGCGCGGCGACCGCTGGCGTCGCGAGATCGAGCTCCCACACGCCGCGCGCGTGCATCGCCACGCGCAGCAGGCGCACGCCGGCTGAGCGGTAGAGGCTCAGGTCTTCGACCGAGGCTTCGGGCAGGCCGTTGTTGAGGCCCTGCCACACCCACGGCCCGGCCACGCCGTTGAAGGTGCCGCGCCACACGCCGACGGCCGTGCCGACGTACACGGTGTTTCGGTCGAGCGGGTCGACCGCCACCGCGTAGGCCGGCGCCGTGATGCCGTTCGGGTCGTTGCGCAGGTTCGTCGCGACCCAGCGGCTCGTGCCGTCGAACCACCACAGCGTGTCTTGTGCCACGTTGGTGGGGTCGCCGGTGAGCGCCACGTAGAAGGCGCCGTGCGGTCCGAGGCCCGGGTTCTGCACGGCGATGTCGCTCCAGAAGCCGAAGCCTGTGAGGCTCTGGCCGGGTGACTGCACCGTGCCCGCAGGTTGAAGCACCTCGGCGCCGACCGGCGGGAACACCGTGAGCACGGTGCGCGTGGCCTGAAGCCCGAGCGTGGCCGCCGGGCCGGGCGCCAGGTTGAACACCATCACCTCGCGCTCGCACAGCGCGTACAGCCGCGTCGGCGTGGCCCAGCGCAAGGCCACCACGCGGCCGTTGACGAAATCGGGCGTGGCGCCGGTCAGTCGGCACGGATCGACGTTGGTGCTCTGCACGCCGCCCACGTTCATCGGGTCGCGCAGAGAGGGCAGCGTGCGCCAGCGCCGGCCCCAGTCGGGCGAGAACCAGACGCGGTGCGTGCCGATGGCGAGCCGCGCGGTGTTCGGTGCCGCCAGCACGCCGGGCACGAGCACCGCATCGGCGCCGGAGTAGAAGCCGGCGCCGTCGTTCTCGCGCTTCTCGGCACCTGCGGCCGTGCTGCCCGCGCCGGTCGTGCGCAGCACCGGTTGGCGAAAACCCGGGCCGCTGCTGCCACCGTCGCCCCAGTCGGATTGCGTGTACTGACGCGCGAACTGCTGCGGCTGCGCCGGGTTCATGACCACGCCGCCGCCGTCGCCGAGCAACTGGCCGCGCACGCGCCACAGGTTCACGCCGATGCGCTCGATCGTGCCGTTGTCTTGCGTGCCCGCGAGCAGGTGGCCGTCGATCGCGGGGTGGCCGGCGACGTAGCCGCACTGCAGCGTCGCCATGCCGTTGTTGCGCGCGATGAAGCTGTGCTTGACGACGCGGTTGTTGTCGTCGCCGCGCAGCGATCGGAACACGCCACCGTCGCAGCCGATCCACAGGTGCACCTCGGCGCCCACCGGCACGAAACACGCCGCGTGCACATCGGCATGCACGCCGTGGCCGATGAACGAATCGTCGGCGACGGTGCCGGCCGCGCTAGACGTGAAGCCGAAGCGACAGACCGCGCCCGCGCGCACCACGTTGGCGAGGTAAAGCGAGGCGCTCCATTGGCCATCGGCCAACTCGGTGGCGCCGCCGATCACGATACGCTCGGCGCGCGCCGGGTGCACGGCGATCGCCTGGTTGTAGTCGCCCTGGCCACCGAGCAGGTTCGGCGGCACGCGTTGCACACGGGTGAGCACCGGCGGCGGCGCCACCGCGGGCAGCGGCGGCGGCGCGGGGAAGTCGATGCGCCAGAGCGTGTTGCCGTTGCCGAGCACGTACACGACCGACGCATCCGACGGCGCTGCCGCCAGGCTCATGCGCTGCGTACGCCTGCCCACTCCGACCGGCAGCGGCACGTTGAGTGGCGCGAACGGCCCGGCCAGGCCGTTGACGCTGACCCACACGTCGGTCGAGATGCCCGCGGTATCGACGAGCGCGACGTAGAGCCGCGCCGGGATCGTGCCCTGCGGCGCGACCCAGCACACATCGGTGCAGACCCGCCCGAGGCCACCGAACGGCGCCACCGCCACCGCCGTCCACACCGGCTGCGGCCCGGCGCTGCGGGTGAACAGGCCCGCGCTGGTGGCGGCGACCAGCGTGGTCGGCGCGGCCGGGTCGGTGGCCAGCGGGTATATGCCTTGCGTCGACTGGGTGCCGCCTTCGCGCACCCAGGCCGCGCCGCCGACCGGGTCGACGGCGCGC
>JANLUW010000292.1:0-6332 GCA_031363645.1 Rhizobacter sp.
CATCCAGCTCGACGGCAACATCGGCTGCCTCGTCAACGGCGCCGGCCTCGCGATGGCGACGATGGACACGATCAAGCTGTTCGGCGGCGAGCCCGCGAACTTTCTCGACGTGGGCGGTGGCGCCACCGCCGAGAAGGTCACCGAGGCCTTCAAGATCATGCTCGGCAACCCGAAGGTCAAGGCGATCCTCGTCAACATATTCGGCGGCATCATGCGCTGCGACACCATCGCCGAAGGCGTGATCGCCGCGTGCAAAGCAGTCAACCTCAACGTGCCGCTGGTCGTGCGCATGAAGGGCACCAACGAAGACCTCGGCAAGAAGATGCTGAAGGATTCGGGCCTGCCCATCATCACCGCCGAATCGATGGCCGATGCCGCGAAAGCCGTGATGGCCGCGCTCGCGAAATAGTTCGAACAGTCACCCAACTTCCAAGTCGCACCACGCCCTTCGCCGGGCCGCCCAAAGAAGGGCGTGATCCCCTCGGGGGATCGGGTGCGGTACACCGCACACGAGGGGCAAACATGTCAATCCTGATCAACAAAGACACCAAGGTCATCACCCAAGGAATCACCGGCAAGACGGGCCAGTTCCACACCCGCATGTGCCGTGACTACGCGAACGGCAAGGCCGCATTCGTCGCCGGCGTGAACCCGAAAAAAGCCGGCGAAGACTTCGAAGGCATCCCGATCTACGCCAACGTGACCGAAGCCGCCAAGGCCACCGGCGCGACCGTCAGCGTGATCTACGTGCCACCGGCCGGCGCCGCGGCGGCGATCTGGGAGGCCGTCGAGGCGAACCTCGATCTGGCGATCTGCATCACCGAAGGCATCCCCGTCAAAGACATGCTGCTGGTGCGCAACCGCATGAAGGAAAAAGAAGCCAAAGGCGGCAAGAAGACGCTGCTGCTTGGGCCGAACTGCCCCGGCCTGATCACGCCCGACGAGATCAAGATCGGCATCATGCCGGGCCACATCCACAAGGCCGGCCGCGTCGGCGTGGTCTCGCGCTCGGGCACGCTGACCTACGAAGCGGTCGCGCAACTCACGGAACTCGGCATCGGCCAGAGCACGGCCGTGGGCATCGGCGGCGACCCGATCAACGGGCTGAAGCACATCAACATCATGCAGCTCTTCAACGACGACCCGAACACCGATGCGGTGATCATGATCGGCGAGATCGGCGGCCCCGATGAAGCCGACGCGGCACGCTGGTGCCAGCTCAACATGAAGAAGCCGATCGTCGGTTTCATCGCCGGCGTGACCGCGCCGGCCGGCAAGCGCATGGGCCACGCCGGCGCGCTGATCTCGGGCGGCGCCGACACGGCCGATGCCAAGCTCGAAGTGATGGAGGCGTGCGGGTTCACCGTCACGCGCAATCCGTCCGAGATGGGCAAACTTCTCAAGGCGCTCTTGTAAATTCAGTCAAGCCAGGCTCCGAGCCGCGCGGCCACCACGACGAATGGACTTCACTTCAGCCGCCTACTGGGCCGCACTCGGCTCGATCGTCCTCGCCAACATCGTTCTCTCGGGCGACAACGCGGTCGTGATCGCAATGGCGGCGCGCTCGCTGCCGGCGCACCAACAACGCAAGGCGATCTTCTGGGGCAGCGCCGCGGCGATCGTGATGCGCATCATCCTGACGCTGATCGCGGTCGAGATGCTGAAGTGGCCGTACCTCAAGGTCGTCGGCGCGCTGCTGCTGCTCTACATCGGCATCTCGCTGCTCAGCGAAGACAACGGCGACAACGGCGGCCACAAAGAGATCGGTGGCATGGCCGCAGCGATCCGCACCATCCTCGTTGCCGATCTTGTGATGAGCCTCGACAACGTGCTCGCCGTCGCGGCCGCCGCCAAGGGCAACACCGCGCTGCTCATCATCGGGCTGGCGGTCAGCATCCCGCTGATCATCTTCGGCAGCACCTTGCTGCTCAAGGTGATGGACCGGTTCCCGATCATCATCACGCTTGGCGCCGCGCTGCTCGGCTTTCTCGCCGGTGAAATGCTGCTGACCGACCCGGCGGTCGTGGCGCGCTTCGGCGAGCCTTCGCACGCCGCCATCAACGCCGCCGGTGCGGTCGGCGCGGCGATCGTCGTCGCCACCGGGTTGTGGATGCAACGCCGCGCGCGGGAGCGGTCGCAAGAGAAGTCTCGAGACAAGTCCCCGGCTTGACACGGGGCGCGCGCCCCTGTCCTAATAGAAGCCTTGAAGGGGAGTAGCTCGACTCTCGCTGGCCTGAGCCACGCGGGTGTTTCGGCAAGCCGTCAGTACGAAGCAGGGTCCACGACCTGCTTCCGGTTTGTCGGGCCATAACAGTCATTCCATGCCGGGCAAGACCTTCGATGCCTGTTGGCCGCGTGCGCGCGGTTGGCTCGTGTCGTTCGTCGTGCCACCGCCCATGGAGACGCTATGGAACTCTTCTCTGCCGCCTGGCTGTCTGCCTTGTTGGCCATCGTCCTGATCGATCTCGTGCTCGCCGGCGACAACGCGATCGTCATCGCGCTCGCCGCCCGCAGGCTGCCACCGCACCTGCAAACCAAGGCCATTGCGTGGGGCACCGTCGGCGCGATCGTCGTGCGCACCGTGATGACCGTCGGCGTGGTCTGGCTGCTCAAGATCCCGGGCCTGATGTTGGTCGGCGGCGCGGGCCTCGTCTGGATCGCCTACAAGCTGCTCGCGCCCGAGGCCAGCGGGCCTTCGCACGAGCCCACCGCGACCACGTTCCTCGGCGCGATGAAGACCATCGTGGTCGCCGATGCGTTGATGGGCGTCGACAACGTGCTCGGCGTCGCGGGCGCGGCCAAGGGCAACATCGACCTGGTCGTGATCGGGCTGCTGATCAGCGTGCCGATCGTGGTCTTCGGCAGCACGCTGGTGCTCAAGCTGGTCGAGCGCTTCCCCAGCATCATGTACCTGGGTGCCGGCGTGCTCGCCTATACCGCCGCCCACATGATCGTCAGCGAACCATTGCTCGATGCGGTGTTCGACCCGAGCGCCGCGATTCGCGTCGCTACCCACGCGCTGTTGATCGCCGGTGTGCTCGGCGCCGGCTGGTGGGCCACACAGCGCGCGGCCACTGCGGCCCGCGAGCGTGAGCCCACGGCCACGTGATCGACCTCGCTGATTCGCGTCACCCCCAGGAGAACGTCAAATGGAAAAGATCGCCGTGTTCGTCAACGACCTCGCCGCCGCACGCCACATCTTGCAGCCGATGCTGGCCGGCGCGGGCCCGACCCACTGGGTCGTGGTCGCGTGCCCGCCGACGCTAACGCGCCACATCGGTCGCTGGGTTTCGCAGCGCGCACGCCAGCAGTGGCGCGAGCGCTGGGCTGCCGACCTGTTCGGCGCACTGCAGCCCGAGCTAAGCGCGCACGCTGGCAGCGAGGTCGAGACGCTGATCGCGCAACACCGGCTCGTCGACGTGTCGGCGCGCTTGCTCTCGCGCCTGCCGCAGCTGCGCCTGCTCGATGCACGCCAGCCGCGCGTCGGCCGCATCGACGAGCCTATCAGCGCTGCCCAGCCCGCACCGGCCGCGAGCCGCTGGGCCGCGCCGGTGGCCGCCACCGCAGGCCTGTCGGTGATGTTGACGTTGGCCGACTGACAGCCTCGGCCAGCACACGAGCCGTGTGCTAACGTGCCTTAGCAATGACCAGGCACGTTGAATTTTTTTCCCGCGCCGTTGTGCGCGCAGTGCACTGATGCTGTCGCGATTCGGGCCCGATGGCTGGTTGTTCGTCGCGGTGCTGGTCGGCATCGCTTACGCCATCGGCTGGTTCATCGGTTCGCGCCGCGCCTCCCCGCCGCCGGTCGCCAAAATGGCGGCGCAGATCGCGCCGACCACGCCCGCGCGCGTCAGCGTGACTGCCGCAGCACCGCTCGCCGCCGCACCCGCGCTGCGCCTGGAGCGCGCCACCCTCGGCCGCTACCGCATCGAGCGAGAGCTCGGGCGCGGCTCGATGGGCACGGTCTACCTCGGGCACGATCCGCAAATCGGCCGTGCCGTGGCCATCAAGACGATGGCGCTGAGCCGCGAGTTCGAGGGCAGCGAATTGGTCGAAGCGCGCGCCCGGTTCTTCCGCGAGGCCGAGATGGCCGGTCGCCTGCGCCACTCCGACATCGTCACCATCTTCGACGCCAACGAAGACCAGGGCTTGGCCTTCATCGCGATGGAGTTCGTGCGCGGTCACGATCTGCTGCGCCACACCTTGCCGGGCCGCCTGCTGCCGGTGCCGGTTGTGTTGCACACGCTGGCACGGGTCGCGCAGGCGCTCGCGCATGCGCACCGCGAAGGCGTAGTGCACCGCGACGTAAAGCCGGCCAACGTGATGATCGACCCCGCCATCGGCGCCGTGAAGGTCACCGATTTCGGCATCGCCCGTATCGCCGATGCTTGCCGCACCCGCACCGGGCTCGTGCTGGGCACGCCCTCGTTCATGTCGCCCGAGCAGATGACCGGCCGGCGCGTCGACGGCCGCACCGATCTCTACTCGCTCGGCGTGATGCTGTTCCAGCTGCTCACCGGCGCGCTGCCGCACGCGTCGGAATCGATGGCCGAGTTGATGAGCCAGATCGTCAACGACAGCGCGCCCGACGTGCGCACGCTGCGCCCCGAGCTGCCCGAAGCGCTTGCCAACGTGGTCGCGCTGGCGCTCGAAAAACGCGTGGAGTTGCGCTACGCCGATGGCCGCCAGATGGCCGACGATCTGCTGGCCGTGGCGCAGCTGATGCCGTCGGCCGGCCCGCCGATGCCGCTGGTGACCGACACCCCGCGATCGGCCGGATTCGAGGCCACGACTGAGTTTTACCGCGGTGAACCAAGGCACAATGCCGAGCATTGATCAGCGCTCGCCTGCCTGCCACGCCCGTCCATGACACTCGAATTCTTCAGCGCCACCGACACCGGCCGGGCGCGCAACAACAACGAAGATTCGGTCGCAGTCGACGACCCCACCGCACTCGTTGTGCTCGCCGACGGCATGGGCGGCTACAACGCCGGTGAAGTCGCCAGCAGCATGGCCACCTCGTTCATCAAATCCGAACTCGGCCGATGGCTCGCCGAGGCCTCCGAGAACGCCACCGCCACCGATGTGCGCCGCGCGATGGACATCTGTGTCGACAACGCCAACCGCGCGATCTTCAACGCCGCCAACTCCAACCCGCAGTACGCCGGCATGGGCACCACACTCGTGGTCGGCGTATTCCGCGATTCGCGCCTGTTGATGGGCCACGTGGGCGATTCGCGTGCCTACCGGCTGCGCGCCTCGCGGCTGACCCAAGTCACGCACGATCACTCGCTGCTGCAAGAACAGATCGATTCCGGCCTGATCACGCCCGAGCAGGCGGCGTTCTCGGCCAACAAGAACCTCGTGACCCGCGCTGTCGGTGTCGAAGACACAGTGCTGCTCGAGACGCACCTGCACGAGGTGCTGCCCGGCGACACCTACCTGCTATGCTCGGATGGGCTTTCCGACATGCTGGATGACGAAAGCATCGCGCAGCTACTGATCGGCGCAGAAACCTTGCCCGAGGCGGCCAGCGCGCTGATCGACGCGGCCAACGATGCCGGTGGCAAAGACAATATTTCGGTGGTTCTGGCGCGGGTTCGCGGCAGCGCCGGCACGGCGCGATCGTGGTGGCCCTTTCGCCGCTGAACTCCGCGCTTGGCAAAAAGCGCTGGCAGGCAAAGACTTAGAGACAAGAGGTCAAAAGCATGGGCAAACTGGTCGTATCGCTCGATGGTGTGGTGATCAAGGAAGTCCAGATCACCAAAGACAAGACCACGCTCGGCCGCCGGCCCTACAACGACATCGTGATCGACAACCTCGCCGTCAGCGGCGAGCACGCCGTGTTGCAGATGGTCGGCGCCGATGTCTTCATCGAAGATCTGAACAGCACCAACGGCACCTACATCAACGGCAAGGCTGTCAAGAAGCAACTGCTCAGCCACAACGACACGGTCGAGATCGGCAAGTACAAGATCAAGTTCATGGTCGAGGACGGCACCGACTACGAGAAGACCATGATCATGAAGCCCGGCACGCGGCCGCCGGCGCCTCCCGGGCAGCCGCACAACACCGGCTTTGGTGCCTCCGGCTTCGGCTCGCTCGGCGCGTCCACCATCCCCGCCTCTATCCGCGTGCTCAACGGTGCGGCCGCGGGCCGTGAAGTGGCGCTGACCAAGGTCGTCACCACCGTCGGCAAGCCCGGCGTGCAGGTCGCCTCGATCACGAAGCGGCCGGGCGGTTATGTGCTGGCGCACGTCGAAGGCGCGCTGCAGCCCACCGTCAACGGCAACCCGGTCGTCGGCGAAACCGTGCACCTGAAAAACGGCGAC
>JANLUW010000002.1:0-3214 GCA_031363645.1 Rhizobacter sp.
GGTGGCTACGCGCGCCGTGGTCATGCAGCACAAGACTCAGCGCCCGGTGCAGTTCGAGATCACCCCGGCCACGCGCGAAGCCGTGCAGAAGTGGATGAAGCAAGTCGGGCTGAGGTCTGACGACTCCGCCTTTCCAAGCCGGATCCACAACTCGCCGCATCTGGGGACCAGGCAATACGCTCGCATCCTCGGAGGCTGGGTTGAGGAGCTCGGGCTCGATCCCACCGAGTGCGGCACACACTCCATGCGGCGCACCAAGGCCACGTTGACATACCGGCGCACGAAGAACCTGCGCGCCGTGCAGCTTCTGCTCGGCCATTCCAAACTTGAGTTGACGGTGCGGTATCTCGGCATCGAGGTAGACGACGCCTTAGAAATCGCCGAACAGACCGAAATCTGATCGAAGTGCCCTGCGCGCCGCCCGGCCATCGAGATGCTGGCCGGACGGCTTCTCCTGATGCACGCCCGGCGTGACCGGCGGCTTCCGGGCTCGGTCGGGAACTAGAACTCCCGGCCAGGAGCGGCCTGCCGCGAGCGGCCGCTATCGCGAAGGAAGCAGCTTGTGGGCGGATTGCGCGCCGTCGGTTCGGCGGCGCCTCGCTGCTCCACTGTCGATGCAGCGGTGGCGCGCGGTTCAGGCGCGCGCCACCGCGTAGCTCAAGCTACTGCGTGACGCAGGTGAAGCTCGCGGCCAGATTCACGTCGCCACTGCCGTTGTAGCGCGGCCAGGACGGGTACTCGCAGAGCGGCCGTGTGCGGCCCGCCACAGCGGCCGTGTCGGCGACGATCTGGGGCGGCGGTGCGGTGCTCTTCTCGACCCAATTTTCGAGCGTCGTGAGCGAATCCCACGCTGCGTTGAATTGCGTGCTCACCGCGTGGTTGTAGCCTGGGATCTCGTAGTACCGCATGAAGTCGGTGACCGCTGCGCTGCCCATCGTCTGGCGCACGCGGCTCATGAACTGCTGCGATTCCCGGTTAGGCACAAGACCGTCATGGACGCCGTGTGCGATCAGGATCTTGCCGCCCTTGGCGCGTAGCCCCGAGAAGTCGGTGCGGTTAGCGTCCTGAATGGCGCCGAGGTCGATGATGCGCTGCTGCAGGGGCCCGGGGTTCAGCGGGTCAAGGGTCAGCGGGTTGGCGTTCGCATCGCGGGTCACGAAGTACTTCACCCACTGATCCCAAAACGTGCTGCCGTACGGGGGCGTGTTCGCCGCGATCACCGCGGTCGGCATCGGATTGGCCGGCTGCTGCACACCGAAGGTGAGCGTCAGCACCGTCGGCTGCAGCGCGGTCTGGGTCGCGTTCATGCCGGTAGCGGGAATGCCGAGGTCGGTACCCCACACGGTGTACCCGGGAGACACGTTCTCGCCGCTGGCGAGCCGATATGGCAGCAGCGTCGACTGGCCGAAGAGCTTCAGCGCGTTGATCATCTGCGGCGTCACGCAGCTGTCGTTGTTCTGCCCCGTCGGGCAAACGATGGGTGCGCCGTTCAGCGTGGCGGTGCTGGGATCGAAGCTCGCGTCGCACGCGGACTGATTGGAGATCAGGCCGTCGACGACGTTGTCGAGCCCGTCGCAGGCCTGCACGGCGGCATCGAACACCACCTTGCGTTGTGCCCGGCTCGGATAGGCATTGGGCTGCGCCAAGGCTTGCGTGACGCGGCCGAGGTGCAGGTTGAGCGCGGTCGCGTTCCAGGCCGGGTAAAGCACGATGGCGCCGTCGAAATCCTCCGGCCAGGTGCTTACCGCGATCAGCGCCTCGCGGCCACCGGTGGAGCCGCCGGCGAAGTACGTGCGCTGCGGCTTCGTGCCGTAGCGCGCCTCGATCAGCGCGCCCGCGACGTCGCGGGTCTTCTTGAGCGCCTCACCGCCGAAGTTGCGCAACGCCTCGTCGTTGGCACCGAAGCTGCCGTCGCGGCTGCCGGCGGGGCCGGCCTGGTGCCCCGAGTCGCTGCCGAAGGTGGCGTAGCCGCGGCCGAGCGGAAATGGCTTGTCGGTGGGGCCCGCGGGCAGGTTGCCGACGCCTGTCGCAACGATGCCGTTGTAGCCGCCACCGCCGAACATCATGGCCTTGTTGTTCCAGGTGGTCGGCAGGTTGAGCTGGAACTTGATCTTCGGCGCGGTCGCGGAGGCTGGGTTGATTTCGCCTTGTACGCGGCAGTACTCGCCGACAGTCGCGGAGGCGGCCACGGTCTGCGTGCTCGTGACCGCCGCGCCCGTGGTCGGCAAGCCGATGGCCGCAGCAGCCACGGTCCGGCCATTGAGGTCCGCGCAGCTCAGCGGCTGAGCTTGTGGCGCATCGTCGGATCCGCCGCACGACGCCAGCTGCAGGCACAGACCAGCGGCCAGCGCCAGGGCGGTCGGACGGAAGCGCTCGTTTTGGTTCGCGAAAGTCATGGGAAATCCTTAAGTTCTGTCCGAAAGATGGGGGCGCCCATCGCCAAGCCTCAGCAGAGTAAAGAAAGACAAGCGGGGCCGATACGCTCGACAGCCATTAGGTGCTGACCCTAACGCTGGGGCGTTGCCAGACGTGGGCGATCGGTGCACTCGTGTCTCCCGATCCTGTGCGGTGCGGCAGACTTCCTGTGACCGCTTCAGGGTGGTCCCTTCGAACCGTAGAAGACGGCTCACGGTCGATCTGCGACAGTCGCTTGGCGGCCACTTGCGGTCGGCCACGCATCGAGAAAGAGATCGCGCCAGTGAACGGTCTAAAAGTACAGCCGACGTGGCCCGCCCTGCCGCCGGGACGACAAAATCCCCGATGCGGTCGCTCGGCGAGGTGGGTGGCCGAGAAAGCCTCGAGGATTGGTCGAACGACTGTAGTCTTCTACGTAAGTGCCTATCGCATCAGTGCTCGCCAGAAATGAGAGGGTAGCTAAGCTAATCCATCATTGATGCGACACGAAGATCGAGTGATAGCCGATCTTGGTCCGCACCTTCGCATCAAGTGCCGGCGGCGAGGCCGCGGCAAGTGCCGCTGCCCAGGCGCTTGCCCGAGCTCGCAACTAGGGATTGACCTCCCAGACACCCCGGCCATAGGTCGCAGCACGGAGCACCGAGCTGTCCTCGGCAATCCATAGGCCGGTGGTTGTCGCGGCTGGCAAGCCGGCACCAAAGTGCGTCTAACTGCGCCGCCGTCATTCGTGCGGTACACGCCAAGACCAGTGGCGGCAAAAACGGTGTTGCCCGAACCATCGCGCGGATCTGGCACGACG
>JANLUW010000010.1:0-3848 GCA_031363645.1 Rhizobacter sp.
GTGCGGGCAGGTCGGCGCCGAAGGAGCTGAAGACGTCTTTGAACGCCGGAATCACGAAGATCATGATGACCGCGAGCACGACGAACGCGACCACCAGCACCGCCACCGGGTAAATCAAGGCCGACTTGATCTTGTTTTTGATCGCCATTGTCTTTTCCTGGTAGATCGCCAAGCGATCAAGCAGTTGCTCCAGGATACCGCCGGCCTCGCCAGCCTCGACCAGATTGCAATACAGCGCGTCGAAGTGCAGCGGGTGTTTGCGAAAGGCCGACGACAGGCTGGTGCCGGTCTCGACATCGCTCCGGATGTCGGTCAGCAGGCGCGTCATGCGGGGGTTCGTGCTGCCGCGCGCGACGATGTCGAAGGCCTGGATGAGCGGCACGCCGGCACGCATCATCGTGGTGAGCTGACGGGTGAAGATGGCGATGTCTTTTTGCTTGATCGCCTTGCCGCCGCTCATGCGGCGCTTCTTTACCTTGTTGACCAGGATGCCTTGCCGTCGCAGGCTCGCGCCGACCACGGCCTCGCCACCAGCGCGCATCTCGCCACGCACGATCTTGCCGTTCTTGTCCTTGCCTTCCCACTCGAAGACAAGTTCTTTGAGGTTTCTCGCGGCCGTTGCAGTCGCCATGGTGACCTTTCGGGAAATCGCTTCCCCGTCCCTTCGATGGTTGTTGTGTTCTCTGCTCTGCTGGTTTGTGCGTTGCGCTTACTCGTTCGTGACCGAGATCACTTCTTCGAGCGTCGTCACGCCCGAGCGCACCTTGATCAGACCCGACTGGCGCAGGTCGCGAACGCCTTCGCGCTGCGCCTGCGTGGCGATGTCCATCGAGGTGCCCTCATTCAGGATGATCTTCTGAATTTCTTCGGTGACCGGCATCACTTGGTAGATGCCGACCCGCCCCTTGTAGCCGTTGTTGCAGGCCGAGCAGCCGACCGCGCGGTACGGTCGCCATGTGCCGTCGAGCTCGTGATCGGCAAAGCCCGCCTTCAGCATCGCTTCGCGCGGGTAATCGGCCTGTGCTTTGCAGGTTTCGCACAGCTTGCGCGCCAGGCGCTGGGCGGTGATCAACAAGATGCTCGACGCGATGTTGAACGGCGCCACACCCATGTTAAGCAGCCGGGTCAGCGTGGTCGGCGCGTCGTTCGTGTGCAGCGTCGACATCACCATGTGGCCGGTTTGCGCGGCCTTGATCGCGATGTCGGCAGTTTCCAGGTCGCGGATCTCGCCGACCATGATGATGTCCGGGTCTTGGCGCAGGAACGATTTCAGCGCGACAGCAAAATTCAGCCCGGCCTTGTCGTTCACGTTGACCTGGTTGACGCCCGGCAGGTTAATTTCTGCCGGGTCTTCGACGGTCGCGATGTTCACGCCCGGCTGATTCAGGATGTTCAGGCAGGTGTAGAGCGACACGGTCTTGCCGCTGCCGGTCGGGCCCGTCACGAGCACCATGCCGTAGGGGCGCTGGATGATCTTTAGCAACCGGTCTTTCTCGATCTTCTCGTAGCCAAGTGCCTCGATGCCGACCTTCGCACTGCTCGGGTCGAGAATCCGGATCACGATCTTTTCGCCGAACAGCGTGGGCAAGGTGCTGACCCGAAAGTCGATCGCTTTCGCGCCAAACTTCAGCTTCATGCGGCCGTCTTGCGGCACGCGCTTTTCGGCGATGTCGAGCCGCGAGATCACCTTGATGCGCGACGAGAGTTTGTCCTTGATCGCGATCGGTGGCTGCGTGATCTCGCGCAACTCGCCGTCGACGCGAAAGCGCACACGGTAGTGGTATTCGTAGGGCTCGAAGTGCAGGTCGGACGCACGCATGTTGATCGCGTCGATCAACATCTTCTGCAAGAACCGAACGACCGGGGCGTCTTCGACATCGGACGTGGCCTCGTTCGATTCTTGCGGGCTCGTGACGTCGTCGGTGACGTCGAACTCGAAATCGCCTGAGGCCAAGGCCTCGAGCGATTCGCTCGCACTTACGCCGCTGGCCTCGAGCATCTTGGCCAGCTTGTCGTGCTCGACGATCACCCACTCGGGCGAAAGCTGCGTGGCAAACTTGATGCGCTCAACGGCCTCCTGGTCGGTCGGGTCGGCGCCACCGATGAACAGCCGGTTGCCACGCTTGCCGAGCACAACGACCTGGTACTGCGCGGCGAGCTTGCCGTCGATCACGTTGCGCGGCAGTTTCTGCGCGTCGACCGCGGAGAGGTCGAGCAAAGGCAGCGCGAGTGCGTTTGACAGCGTGTGAGCGAGATCGGCCGGGGACACCGCGCCCGCCGCGATGACCGACGCAACAAAACTGTTGCGCTTGTCTTTGGCGCTGCGAACCAAGTCTTCCGCAATCTTTGCGTTGAGCTTGCCGGCGTGCACGAGTACCCGTGCAACGCCGGAAAGCGCTGAGTGCGGAGCTTCTGCCAATGTGTCCACGGTTCGCTGGTTCAATCCATGCTTCTTGAACTAAGGATCATCCCTGATCTGTTAAAGACTGTAAACGCGCCGTACCGCCGTTCAGGCCAACAATTCACGGGGATTCCCGGGCAATTGAAACAGGCTGAATCGGTGGATCTGGTCCATCCTCTTTGGCCTGCCAAAGCAGACGACACAAGCAGCAGACGCGTGGAAAATCAATAGATTAGCACTCGTTGTGCAAGAAAGGCATTTAGACCACCAGCAAGTCTTATCAGGCGAACACGATCCCACCGGGCGCACAACGTATGCGTGGTTAGGGTCAGACGAAGCGGAAAAGGACTTTTGGTCGGGGTGAGAGGATTCGAACCTCCGGCCTCTACGTCCCGAACGTAGCGCTCTACCAGGCTAAGCTACACCCCGAAAATTGGCTGGCCGAAATGCAGAGCCATCTTAGAACGACTCACGAAGAGCGTTCAACAGACTTGAAGCATAAGTCTAGCAGAGCCGCACGGTGGGCCGACTCGGGGAGCACGCCGAGCCCCTGTGCCGCCTTGTCGGCTTCGGCGCGGGCTGCGTCCCGCGTGGCTGCGATCGCCCCGGTGCGGCGCACGATCTCGACGATTTCCGGCAGCCGGTCCACCTCGCCGTGCTCGATCGCATGGCGAATCAAGCTGCGGTCAGAGGCGCTGCCGCGCTCCATCGCGAGCAGCAGCGGCAGCGTCGGCTTGCCCTCTCGCAAGTCATCGCCGACGTTTTTGCCGAGTTGCTCTGTTGCGCCTTCATAGTCGAGCAGGTCATCGATCAGCTGAAACGCCGTACCGAGCGAACGGCCGTATGTCGCACACGACTCCTCTACCGCAGGCGCTGCGTCGGCCAGCACCGCGCCGATGCGTGCGCTTGCCTCGAACAACTTGGCAGTTTTGAAGCGGATCACGCGCAAATAGTCGTCTACCGAAAGATCGGGATCGTGCATGTTCATCAACTGCAGCACCTCACCCTCGGCGATCACGTTGGTCGCGTCGGCCAGCACCTCGAGCACCCGCATGCGGTTCACCGACACCATCATCTGAAAGGCGCGCGAATAAACAAAGTCGCCGACCAACACGCTGGCGGCATTGCCGAACAGCGCATTGGCGGTCTGGCGGCCGCGCCTCAGTGCGGACTCGTCCACCACGTCGTCGTGAAGAAGCGTGGCTGTGTGGATGAACTCGACCGTCGCGGCGAGCTCGAAACGCTCGCGGCCTGCGAAACCCAGTGCATTGGAGAACAACAGCACCAGCATCGGCCGGATTCGCTTGCCTCCGGCGCTGATGATGTATTCCGCGATCTGGTTGATCATCACCACATCGGATGCGAGACGGTGCCGGATCACGCTGTCGACTTCACGCATGTCGCTGGACATCAGAGCTGCTGCGCTGAAGGCAGAGATGTCTGCGGT
>JANLUW010000059.1:0-2056 GCA_031363645.1 Rhizobacter sp.
GCCGGACCTTTTCGAGCCTTGATCGGTGGTTCGGCCGCTGCATGCGGTGGGGGTCGAGCCGGCGCGATGTTGATCGGCGCGAAGGGTCTCGGCGTGCTTGCCGCGGGCGCCGGGTGACCGTCGACAAGAGGTTAAGGAGGAGGTCGGGCGAAGCCCGGCCGGGGGACACGAATGGCGGCGGTCGCCCGGTGCCCTCGGCTGCCAAGACGCCATTTGGCAAAGTCGTGTTGGGGTGTGTACATCCAACCACTATCGGGGGTCAGCATGTCCGTGACCATGACCATCCGCCTCGATGACGACATCAAGGATCGACTCGACGGCTTGGCAGAAGCGACCCAGCGCAGCAAGTCGTTCCTCGCCGCCGAGGCTGTGCGCGTGTACGTCGAGACCAACGAATGGCAGGTGGCCGAGACGCGTGCGGCGCTGAAGGAAGCGAACGCGGGCGAGTTCGCCAGCGACGCGGATGTCGCGGCGCTCGCCAGGAAGTGGAAGTAGGTGCAGATCCGGTGGCTGCGCGCCGCGCTCCGCAATCTCGATGAAGAAGCGTCGTTCATCGCCGCCGACGACCCGAGAGCTGCACGTCTCGTGGTTGCACGCGTTCTGGATCCAGTCGCACAACTGGCGGATCAACCCGGGCTGGGCCGCCCCGGCAGGGTGCCTGGAACCCGTGAACTGGTCGTGCCGAAAACGCGCTACGTCGTGCCCTACCGCGTGAACGGCGAGGCGGTGGAAATCCTGCACGAGTTCCACACGTCGCGTCGCCCGCCGTCCCTTCGGTGAATCAGCGGCCCTTGCGTCGCTGCAGCCACGCCAGCAATTCGCCGACGAAGCCTTTGCGGAACGCGACCACGCAGACGACGAAGATGGCGCCGATGATCACGTTGATCCACGAGCCGACCTGGTCGGCGAGGAAGTTCTGCAAACCGATGATCGTGAACGCGCCGAGCACGGGGCCGGCGAAGGTGCCCATGCCGCCGAGCAGCGTCATCAGCACCACCTCGCCCGAGAGCGACCAGTGCGCGTCGCTCAGCGTGGCGAAGCCGAGCACCAGCGTTTTCAGCGAACCGGCCAGGCCGGCGATCGTCGTCGAGAGCACGAACGCGAGCAGCTTGTAGCGGTC
Organism: Rhizobacter sp.; assembly: GCA_031363645.1. GTDB lineage: Bacteria > Pseudomonadota > Gammaproteobacteria > Burkholderiales > Burkholderiaceae_C > LMDS01. The sequence goes on from JANLUW010000059.1 coordinate 1,121, forward strand.
GACGTCGTAGCCCAGTGACACGGCGCGCGGCTCGTTCTCGCGGATCGCCTTGAGCACTTGGCCATAAGGCGAATGCACGATCCGGATGATGAACAAAAACACCGCGACGAACACCGCGAGCACCACGTAGTACAGCACCCGGTCGTCGGCCAGCGAGAACAGCCCGAACAGCTTGCCGCGCGGCACACCCTGCAGCCCGTCTTCACCGCCGGTGAACGGCGCCTGCAGGAACACGAAGTACAGCATCTGCGCCATCGCGAGCGTCACCATCGCGAAGTAGATGCCTTGCCTGCGGATCGCGATCAGGCCGATCACGAGGCCGCAGGCCGCGGCGATCAGCGTGCCCGCGAGCACGCCGAGCTCGGGTGACCACCCGGCCGAGCGGACCAGCCAGCCGGTCGCGTAAGCGGCGGCGCCGAGGTAGGCCGCGTGGCCGAACGACAGCAGCCCCGTGTAGCCAAGCAACAAGTTGAACGCGCACGCGAAGATCGCGTAGCACAGCGCCTTCATCATAAAGACCGGGTACAGGCCGATGAACGGCGCCGCGAGCAGCAGCGCGAGGCCGGCCCACAGGCCGATGCGGCTGAGCCGTTGAATGCGGTTGTCGGAGTTTTCGGCGGCCGCGCTCATTACTTTTCCTTCCCGAACAGCCCGGCCGGCCGGATCATCAGCACGATCGCCATGATCACGAACACGACGATGCTGGAGGCCTCGGGGTAGAACACCTTGGTCAGCCCTTCGATGATGCCGAGCGCGAGGCCGGTGACGATCGAGCCAAGGATCGAGCCCATGCCTCCGATCACGACGACCGCGAACACGACGATGATCAGGTTGCTGCCCATCAGCGGCGTCACCTGAATTACCGGCGCCGCGAGCACGCCGGCGAAAGCCGCGAGCGCACAGCCGCCACCGTAGGTCAACATGACCATCACCGGC
>JANLUW010000070.1:0-2894 GCA_031363645.1 Rhizobacter sp.
GCCGCAAGCGACAGCCCCGTGCGTTCGGTGAAGCGCGCGAGCTCGAACCCTTCGCGCAGCCGCGTCGCGTTCAACATGAACTCGAACGGCAATTGCTCGCGCGGCACTTCTTCGTCGCTCGCGACGGCGAAGCCGGCGAGCGCGCGCGCCATGTACTGCGTCGGCTCCTTGAACCGCGTCTGACGAACCACGCGGTGCGGGAACGAAATCTTGCTGTGTGCACCGGCGCCGATGCCGAGGTAATCGCCGAACTGCCAGTAGTTCCAGTAGTGCTCGCAGCGGTGGCCGGCGCGCGCGAACGCCGAGACTTCGTAGCGATCCATGCCGGCGGCTGCGGTGCGCGCAGTGATCAGGTCGAGCATCTCGAACGCGGTGTCGTCGTCCGGCAAGGCATCGGCACCCGAGGGGGGAAACTTCGCGAACACCGTGTTCGGCTCCAGCGTCAGGTGGTAGACCGACAGGTGCGGCGGCTCGAACGCGAGCGCAGCCTGCAGATCGGCCTCGAGGTCGGCGATCGATTGGCCCGGCAGCGCGTACATCAGGTCGATATTGAAGGTGTCGAACGCGGCGCGCGCCTCGATGACGGCCGCCCTCGCCTGCGCGGCATCGTGCACACGGCCGAGCGCGGTGAGCTTGGCGTCGTCGAAGCTCTGCACGCCGACCGACAAGCGCGTGACGCCGGCCGCGCGGTAGCCGTGGAAGCGCTCGCACTCGAAGGTGCCGGGGTTGGCCTCGAGCGTGATTTCGCACATCGGCTCGAGCGGCAAACGCGCGCGGATGTCGCCGATCAGCCGCTCAATCGAAGCCGGCGTGAACAGGCTGGGCGTGCCGCCGCCGATGAAGACCGTGTGCACGCGCCGGCCCCAGATGAACGGCAGCGCGGCTTCGAGGTCGGCGTTGAGCGCGTCGAGGTAGCGCGATTGATCGGGTTCACCGCGGGCTTCGTGGGAATTGAAGTCGCAGTACGGGCACTTTCTAACGCACCACGGCAGGTGGACATACAAGGACAGCGGCGGCAGCGCAGCGAGGCTCAGCGTGCCGGCGCGCATGTAGCGCGCGAGGCGCTCGGCGACGGATTCGGCAGCGGCCACCGCCGTCGCGATGTGGATGTCAGGCAAGGTGCCAGGCCTCGCGCATCAGCGTCAACATCTGCGACGCGGCGATCGCACGGTGGCTGTGTACGTTCTTCAATTCACCGCTCAGTTCGGCGACCGCACAACCCAACGCGGGGATCAACATCAGCGAGTCGTAGCCGAACCCACCGTCACCACGCGCCGCCGGCAATATTTCGCCGAACCAGCGGCCGACGGCGACCAGCGGCTCGGGGTCATCGGCCGAGCGCACCGCCACGAGCGTGCTGATGAAGCGCGCGCGCCGGTCGGTGACGCCCTGCAGGCGTTCGAGCAGCAACGCGTTGTTGGCGGCGTCTTGCACGCGGCGGTGGCCTTCGCGATCGGTCATGGGCGTGCTCACCGCGGCGTAGTTTGCCGAGGCCACGCCGGGCGCGCCGCCGAGCGCATCGACGCACAGGCCCGAGTCGTCGGCGATGGCCGCGCTGTTCGCATGCTCGGCGGCATGGCGCGCCTTCGCCAGCGCGTTCTCGATGAAGGTGTGAAACGGCTCGTCGGCCTCGTCGACGCCGAGCGCCCCCTGCGCAATCAGCGCGACGCCGGCCGGCGCGAGCAGCGCCTGCAGCTCGATCAGCTTCTTCTGGTTGTTCGACGCGAGAACGAGCCGCACGTCAGCCGCCCGTCACAGGCCGAGGGCCTTGCGCTGCGCGGCGATCAGCTCGCGGATGCCCTTGTCGGCCAGGCCGAGCAGCGCACCCATCTCGTCGCGCGAGAAGGCCGCGCCTTCGGCCGTGCCCTGCACTTCGACGAAGCCGCCGGCAGCGGTCATCACGACGTTCATGTCGGTGTCGCAAGCCGAGTCTTCGGTGTATTCGAGGTCGAGCAGCGGCGTGCCGTCGACGATGCCGACCGAGATCGCGGCGATGAATTCCTTGATCGGCAATGCGCCTGCCGATGCACCGAGCTTGCCTTGCGATTGCAGCCACGTGACCGCGTCGTGCGCCGCGACGAATGCGCCGGTGATCGCCGCGGTGCGGGTGCCGCCGTCGGCCTGGATCACGTCGCAATCGAGTGCGATCGTGCGTTCGCCGAGTGCCTTCAGATCGAACACGCAACGCAGCGACCGGCCGATCAGGCGCTGGATCTCCTGCGTGCGCCCGCTTTGCTTGCCGCGTGCGGCCTCGCGGTCGCTGCGCGTGTGGGTGGCGCGCGGCAGCATGCCGTATTCAGCCGTGACCCAGCCCTCGCCGGAACCGCGCTTGTGCGGCGGCACTTTTTCTTCGACCGACGCGGTGCACAGCACCTTGGTCGCCCCGAACTCGATCAGCACCGAGCCCTCGGCGTGCTTGGTGTAGTGACGGGTGATGGTGACGGGGCGGAGCGAGTCGGCCGCGCGGGAATCGGTGCGTTTGAATGTCATCCGCGTATTGTCTACGCGGAAGAACTCACCACACTTCAGCCCTTCTTTTGGGATGAACGCCGGATCGCCTCGTTGATCTCGCGAATCGAGCGTTCGATTTCGGCGTCATCCAACTCGTCGGGCGCATCGCTGCCAAGCACGCTGGCCTGGATGGTCGAGGCGAACACCTCTTCGCCGAGCTGCTGGGTCGAGATGCCGGTCGTGCTGTCGCTGTCTTCGGCCGATTCCCACTCCATCGCAAGCACCGAGACGTTGTCGCTCTTCGGGCCGCCGTTTCGCAGCGCCTGCTCGACGAGCTCGGGCACGGCGTCGGCGATCACGTTGCGTGCGAGTTGCTCGGTGATGGTCGCGTCGTCGACCGTGCCCCACAGGCCGTCGGAGCACAGCAGCAGGCGATCACCGGC
>JANLUW010000300.1:0-12278 GCA_031363645.1 Rhizobacter sp.
TCTCGCCGTACATCACCGATGCGGTGGTCGTCGGCGACAAGCGGCCGTACTTGACCGTGATCGTGATGATCGACCAGGAGAACGTCGAGAAGTACGCGCAGGACCGCGACATCCCGTTCAGCAACTACACCAGCCTGACGCTGAGCGCCGAGGTGCAGCAGTTGATCCAGGGCGAGGTCGAGCGCGTCAACAAGAAGTTCGCGCGGGTCGAGCAGATCAAGAAGTTTTGGCTGCTCGACACGCAGTTGACCGCCGAAGACGATGAACTCACGCCGACGATGAAGTTGAAGCGCAAGCTCGTCGAGAAGAAATACGAGGCCCGCATCGAGGCGATGTACGGCTGATCAAGTGACGGTTCCCCACGCACTCACCCAAGGAGACAAACGATGAAGACCGCCCTCAACCTCGTGACCGCCGTGCTCGCCGTACTGACGTTGATCACGGGCTATGCGCATGCGCAATCGAAAGTGCCGCCGCAAGGCATCAGCAAAGACGAAATTGTCGTCGGCTCGATTCAGGATTTGTCGGGCCCGATCGCAGGTTTCGGCAAGCAGGTGCGCGCCGGCATGATGCTGCGCGTGGACGAGATCAACGAGCAGGGCGGCGTCAACGGGCGCAAGCTCAGGCTCATCGTCGAAGACTCGGCCTACGACCCGAAGAAGGCGGTGCTGGCGGCACAAAAGCTCGTCAACCAGGACAAGATTTTCATCATGGTCGGCCACATCGGCACCGCGCAAAACAACGCGGCGATGCCGGTGCAATTCGAGAAGAACGTGATCAACTTTTTCCCGGTCACCGCGGCGCGCGAGATGTATGACCCGTTCAACCGGCTCAAGTATGCGTTCGCGTCGACCTACTTCGAGCAGATGCGCGGTGCGGTGCCCAAACTCGTGAAAGAGAAGGGCGCCAAGAAGGTTTGCACGATGCACCAGGACGACGAATTCGGCCTCGAAGTGCTGCGCGGCGCCGAGGCCGGATTGAAGAGCATGGGCATGGAGTTCGTCGAGAAGACGAGCTACAAGCGCGGCGCGACCGACTTCTCTTCGCAAGTGGCGCGCATGAAGGCCGCGGGCTGCGATTTCGTCGTACTCGGCACCATCATCCGCGAGACCATCGGCGCCATCGCCGAGAGCCGCAAGACCGGCTTCGCGCCGATCTTTCTCGGCTCGAGTGCGAGCTACACCGACCTGATCCACAAGCTCGGCGGCAAGCCGATGGACGGCCTCTACGCGACGATGACCGTCGCCAACCCGTACCTCGACGATGCCTCGAAAGCGATCGCGTTCTGGGCCGCGAAGTACAAGACCAAGTTCAGCGAAGACCCGACCGTGTTCTCGGTCTACGGCTACAACGCCATCGACGCCTTCGCCGTGGCCGCCGGCAAAGCGGGCGCCGGCTTGTCGACCGACACCTTCATCAAGGCGATGGACGCAACCAGCTTCCCGACCGACATGTTCGGCAGCGCGCCCGGCACGTTTTCGCCAACCAAGCATTTGGGCAGCGATGTGTCGCGTTTGTCGCAGTTGCAGGACACGCGGTGGAAGGTGGTGTCGGAGTATTTCAAGGCGCCTTGAGGGGAAAGGTGGTCGTTGCGCTGCCGGCAAACGGCAGCATCGAGACGCGGCTGGGCAAGATGATGATCGCACTGCATGGGCGGTTGGCTTGACAAGGGCGCAGGCGCGGAAGCAAGGCGGCGAGCAACACGGACGGGCAGAGTGTCCCGGGTCGACCTGCGCGTCGCGGCACGGTTGTCGGGTGCCTGCTGTCGGCCAAGAGCGGGTGCTCGACTCGGCCTGATGAACGGCTGCCCCAGACTGACCGCAGCCGGTCGACTACGGTCGTCGAATGTCAGGTCGCGCTTACAGCTGACTTCGGCTGCGTTCACTGCGAAAAACCGATTTATCTCGAAGCTGCCGGTCGATGTTGTGGGTCAACCAAACTTCCGCTTGGCCCAACAGCGAACCAATGCTCTCGACCCAACGCAGGGTGTGCGTTCGGCCTGATATCTTCCGCCGCCGTCGGCGAGCGTCAAGATGCCGTCCGCCGGACGTTTACCGCGCATCTGCTGGGCTTGAAGTCTCTCGGCGTACCGTGGTTCGCTGGCTGGGAAACCAACAGCGGCCACCACCTCATTTAGCTTGCGGCGCGCGAGCTTGGGCTGGCGCAGCTGCACGGCGCCCGCGGCGCCCACGCCGTGCATGTCAAAGACGTTCTTGGCAAGATCGCTGTCAACGTAGACAATGGGTACAACAGTACCCCTCAGCGAGTGAGTTGATGAGAGTTCGCAGTTCCCATCGTGGCACTGAGTTGCCAGCCAGCGCACTGCGGCTAGCTCGGAACAGGGAAGTCCCTTGCATACGTCAGGTGTCAGAATGCACATCACAACTACAAATTCCACACTTCGATTGCTGATCTCATGCGTTGCGCTGACCTTGGTCTTCACTGGTTGTGAGGGTCACAGGTCGGGCTCCGCGCTGGTCATCGCAGCGAGTGCACCCGGCAAGACTCCCGCTCCACAAGCCGACAAATGGCTCGGCAAGTGGAGCGCGCCGGAAGGAACATTCCTTCAACTCGCCGGCGGCAATGGAAAGTACGAAGTCACTATCCAAAACCTAGATGGTCCTCGCACGTTCCAAGGCAACGCGGTAGGCGATCAGATCGAGTTTGAACGCAATGGCATAAAAGAATCTCTTCGCGCAACGAATGGCGCTGAGACAGGAATGAAGTGGTTGAGCGAGAAGTCCAACTGCCTGACAGTTCGTGCCGGGGAAGGCTACTGTCGAGACTGATTACGGCCTGACGCCCAACCCTTTGACCAGCTCTCACAATCCTTCATCCTCGGTTCATCAAAACGAGTGTTGCGCTTCGGACTTGAAATCGCCTTAGTCCCATGTCCCCCGAACTGGCGCGGCCGACTCAATGCTGAAGCTCAGACCCAGAATTCGGACACCTGTTGGCAGGTACTCATCTCGAGGGTGCGATCTCACTCTCGCTCGGGCCCTGAGCAAGTTTGCTTGCGTGCAGCACCTCCATGTTTAATTTTTGCGGCCAACCAGGTTGAGCCCTGTAATGAACGCGTTAATGCGAGCCGTCATGAAACCGGGGCGGCCCGTCTCATCGTCACCGATTTCGAGGGCCCAGCCGCGACTTCGGTTGTCCGGCTCCCAAGTGGGCGAGCCAGCGGGCGCTCCGGTGCTTGCGAATGCCGTCCACCGGTCGCCCATGCGGCGTTCCACATCCTTGTCCAGTTGTGTGACAGGCCCGCCAAGACACTGACACGGCTCTACCGTGCCGAGGACGAAAGGCACCTCTGCGCCATGGCCGGCCCCGTTCGGCGACGAGCCGGCCCGACTGAAGTAATAGCGCCAAGTGGGCGCCTTCGAGCTGTGCAGGTAAGCGATGCGGCGCGCGAACGCCGTGAAGACAACGTCGCGCGCGACCTGGCGGCCGAGTTGACGATCGTCGGCCACACCCGGGTAGTAGGAACGAACCAGGATGCGCGCGCGCCCCATTTTCTGCACGAGCTGCGCGGGGTCGATGCCAAAAGCGAGGGCCACGCTGGCGTCGTCGCTGTTGCTGCCAATGATGAGCGGCACGGCGGCCTCCCGGCCCCTCTGGAAGGCCTCCAGCAGTGGCATCGGCACCGCTGGGTCGCCGACGACGAAACCGGGTGCCAGCGACAGGCCCTTGCCTTCGAGTGCTGAGAGGCGCTCGGCAGAAATGCCGCGCAGTGCTTCCATGCTCGCGTCAGCCCCGGGCAAGCCCACCTTGGTTGCGATCGCCGTGCCGGTGGTGCTTGCCGACGCCCGGGTATGGCTGGGCACTCCGTAGGGACTCTCGGCGATGGCACTGCGGAAGAGCCCAGTGGCCAGTGGCGAGGCCATCAACGCCAGAACACTTTGCGCTCCCGCCGACTGTCCGAAAACAGTCACCTGGGCCGGATCGCCGCCGAACGACGCGATGTTCTTTTGCACCCATTGCAGGGCGGCGATCTGGTCGAGCAGGCCGAAATTGGCGGGCCCGCCCGGGCGTTCCTTGTCGAGCGCCGGATGAGCGAAGAAGCCGAGGGGGCCGAGGCGGTAGTTGATCGTGACGACGACCACACCGCGTCGCGCCAGCGCGCTGCCATCGTAGATGGCGAGCCCGCCGCTGCCGAAGATGAGAGCACCGCCGTGAATCCACACCATCACAGGACGCTTAGTCCCGGCGTCGGTGCCAGGCGTAAAGACGTTCAAATAAAGGCAGTCTTCGTCGAGTTTGCCCGGATCGCCTCCGCCTTCCAGCGAGAGGCCGCGCTTTTGCGGGCAAGAAGGCGCGTTACTGACGGACTGTCGTGTCTCGGACCACGCTGGCAGCGGTTGCGGCTCACGCCAGCGCAGATCGCCCACGGGCGGAGCCGCGAACGGAATGCCGCGGAAGACCGCGACGTCGGCAACCACCCGTCCCTGCACGGACCCGGATGGCGTCGTCGCTATGGGCGCCTGCGCCCAACAGGCTACCGGCAAGGCGACGAGCAGCCAAAACGCACGCTTCGCGGTACGGGACAGGGAATAAATCATGGAGATTTCCTAAGTTCAGGCATGGAACAAGCGATGTCGCCCTCGCGGCACGCGCCGAGACGAGACAAATCGGCGGTGCGCTGCCTAGTCATTCGGGCGGCGCACTGCCACTGCACCATTGGCCTTGCGCTTCCGTTGCCGAGCGCACCGCTTTCGAACTCGCAGGCCTCGGTCCGAAACGTCAGCCAGGCCTTTTGCTGCCGGCGCCAACTACTGCGACGGGCAGGCTTCAGTGCCGACTCGATGCGTTTCAACTGCAGACTCTTCGCCGCCGAAGCTTCCAAAAACTCCTCGTACGCACATTCATTGAGTGCCGTCTGCGTGACTGCGTCCCCGCAGCGCTGCGGAGGTGATGAAACGCGACGCAGTTGCAAGACTGGAGTGGGCGTCGATGCGGGCATGACAGTGTCGGTGCTCATCCACAGGCCCTCGGGCGTTTCGATCCTGGCACGCAGCACTGGGCGGCTGGTCGAAATGACGAGACGCTCGTCGTAGTCGAGCCGCCAGCGATAGGGAGGTTCGCCAGCCAGCCGCATGCGGGACGCTGCCAGCTCAGTCGACGGCGCATCTGCACGCGCCGAGTCCTCTAGGCTCACTACAAGAACGGCACCCGCAGGCGGCATGATGCGTTCCAGATAGGCCGCCTCTCCTTCAAGGGAGGCCGCCGAAACTGGCGCTGTCTGCAATAGGAAAAGCAGCGCGACAGTGGACCACCCGCTCGCTCTCGTCATGCGCTTTGAAACCGTGGCTAAGAAAAACGTTGTTAGTGCCTTTGAACCTGCGCTTGCTTTCCATGTCGTGTCATCCGCGACCCACGTTCGATCAGGCTGTATCACCGGCGCCTTGCAGGCACCGCCACGCGCAGGCATCACCACCTCGGCGAACGCGGCCAGCAGAAAATGTCGATAAGGGCGTCGGATCATGGGTATCCCCTGGCTGTATTCGAACCGTTGTTGCTCCGTCAATCCCCTGACGTGCGCTCGAGCAGCAGCAACAAACGCCCGTCCTCGGCCAGCAGTTGAAGCTCCGACCCGCTGATGCGCCATTGCGCCGTCTCCATGACAGCACGCTGGAAATCGGCGTCACGCCCGTTCATGGCGGAGCACGACATGCGTGAGGCGGCGAGAGGCAGGAAGCGGATGCGATCGCCGTCCAGTCTGTAGCTGCCGACGAGCCGGTTGCACCCGTCACCGCCGGCGACACGGCCTTCGCTGCTGAGCTGCAGGCTGGGGGCGGTCCGGCTGTCATTGGACGGGCTCGACAAGCGCCAGTTGGTGCCCACGAGCGGGCTGGTGCTGCCGCCGGCCTCCGCGGCGGGTTCCAGCTTCCAACCCGGCACCGGGTCATAACGCAGCATCGAACTGGCGATCCGGGCCGTGTCCTTGCCAAGGTTGCGGCTGTAGACGACCCCTTGGTGGTTGACGGTGAAAGTCATCACGCCACTGACGCCCCAGCGCGCGGGGTATGCCACCAGCGCAAAGCCGCCGATCAGACGCGTGCCGACGCGATAGTCCAATGCACCTCCCGGCGCCGCGGATCCCTGAGCCGTCAACACGCGGAAGAAGTACCCTTCGTAAGGCTGTGGCGCTTCGTTCGACGGCCTGAGCGAGCGCACCTCGGCCACGCCCAGCGCCGCGCCGAGCGGCGATGGTGGCTGACCCGGCTCGACCGGCCAGTAGAGCCCGTCGCGCTGGCCCTCGGTGCTGACCAGTGATTGGGCGTACTCGAGCAGCCCATTGCGGTTGCGGTCGCGAAGAACGTACTCTCGCTGGGCATCGACGTAGGCCCGAACGGCTTCCATGGCGTCCAGCTCGTTGGCACCGATCTGCCGGTTGAGAAATTCCCGCAAGCCAGCTTCGGTGTCGAAGTGCCACTGCCCTTGTGTGTCACGCATCAACGGAAAGGGCAGCGGCCATGCGCGCTGCCCAAGCAGCACGATTGCCTTGTCGGCGCTTACGGTCTCGGTGGCTACAGCTTCGCCAGCCGCCGTCAGGAACTCCAGGCGGGTGCGCTCGTCCTGAGCAGCGTCACCCGAAGCGATGACGCGACCTGCGCCAGGTCCGAGAATGCGGCGAAGCGCCACCGGGTCCTTGTTTCGTGCGGCCTGCACGAGCGCCTGCGCCGCGTCCTGCGGCGCGGAGAACCTCGCCTGGCTGGATTTGGACGCAGGCGTTGCCCCAGCGGACACGACGACGCCGGCGGCGAGAAGGACGCCCAGGCCGGTGCGACGCAATGCGCTGCCGAGTTGAGAAAACAGTTCAAGAACGATCGTCATCGCATGCCTCTCAGCGTTCATTGCGGGTTCGGCTGGCACTGCCGCGTGCAGCCTGCGCGTCGGTGATTTCGCGGGTCGCACCGGGTTTGAGGACCAGCGGCTTCGGGGCGGGTCTTGGCGCCGGGCGAACGGCTGGACGGAGCTCCGGGCGTGGTGCCGGCCTCATCTCCGGCTTCGTCTCGGGCCGGGGCATCGGACGGGTTTCGGGCCGCGGCGCCGGCCGGAGTGCGGGCGATGGAACAGGAGCCGGCCGGAGCGCGGGCGACGGAACAGGAGCGGGCCGCGCAGTAGGCCTTGGGGGTTGCACGCTCGGCCGCAACACGGGACGAAGCGTGTCGTCACGACCGCGCGCGGGCTCGCGCTTGTCAACGGCCGGACGGCTGACTGGCGCAAAGCGGTCACGCGTTCGCACGTCGCGGTACGCCACACCCTGCCGATGCGCCGGGTTGTGCACCCACGCACCGGGTCGATAAGCCGGCTGACCGGGACGCACGTTGATGATCGTCAGCTGGCGCTCGCGCCAACTGGGCCGCACATCGAACCATATGGATTGCGTGATGCCGACAGCAACGCTCCACACAACGCCCGTAGCGACAGCCTGTCCCCAGGTCGTGGGGCGATAGATCGGCGGCGGTACCCAGAACCAAGGCGGTCGCGCTGGCCACAACCATGCACCGTAGACAACGACCGGGTTGTAGTACGGCACAAACACCACCTGGGGCCGCGCCGGCTCGATCACGATGTAGCGCTCCTCGACCACGATGCGCTGCTGGTCGTTGGATTGCAGGTTGCCTGCCGCCTGCGCCTTGGCGCGCAGCCCTTGCACGGCGCTCATCACGGCCTCGGAGTCGCCCAGAAAGGCGTCGCCGAGCTGCTGCGTCCAGTCGAGCTTGTCATTCATCATCACCAGCACGGAAGGGAACTGCGCGAGCGAAGCGACGCTGGGCTCCCAGCCCTGCGCCTCCACCGATCGCCCCAAGGCCTCGCCCTTGAGGCTTGGGTTGCGCTGTACGAAGCGAGCGGCCTGCACCACCTCGAGCGGGTAGGTCGCCGCCGACAACACCTGCGCCAGCAGCGCGTCGGGGTACAGGGCCACCGGCGCAAGCAACTGATCGAGCTCCTCTTGTGAGTAGACCACCGCTGTATCGGTGGCGTTTTGTGCCAGCACATGCCCAGGCAGACCGCCGAGCGCCAACGCAACGACCACCAACGCAACGGCCCACTGCCGTCCGAAGCCATATTTCATGTTTGAACTTTCCTGCGGTTCTCGAACGAGTTGATGCAAATGCTGGCATTGAATCTGCTCATGTTTGCAACGGTTTCGTCAACATGATCTGCGTCGGCGTGGGTGCGGGCCAGCCGGCCTCAGCCGCCACGCGCAGCATCATCGCGTTCATGTCGAAATAGACCTGCCAGTAGTGGTCGGTGTGGCAGTAGCTGCGCACGGCGATCACGGGGCCGACGAGGTTGATGTCCAGCACGTTGACCTCGGGCGCGGGGACGGTGACTACGTTTGTTATGCGCGCCAGCCCGGCCTTGAAACGCGAGAGCGCGTCGTCGATATCGACGCCGCCGGCCAGTTGCGCCGTGCGGTCAACCCGCCGCACCGGTCGGGCGGAGAAGTTCATGACGGTGTCACCGAATACCTTGCTGTTGCCCACCAGGGTGAGCACGTTGTCGGGCGTGACGACCGTGGTGCCGAACAGTCCCAGCTCGTGCACGGTGCCCAGCACGCCGCCGATCTGCACGAAGTCGCCCACCTTGAACGGCCGCAGCACCAACATGAAGGCCCCGGCTGCGAAGTTGCCGAGCATGCCGCTCCAAGCCAAACCGATGGCCACCCCGGCGCCCGCCAGCATCGCGGCGAAACTGGTCGTCTCGACGCCGAAATAGCCCAGGATACCGAGCACCAATGCGATGTTCAACGCGACGTTGATGATCGAGGCGAGGTACTTGGTCAACGTCGGGTCGATGTGATTGCGGTTCATGCCCGCCTGCATCAGGCCGACGACCTTTCCGATCAACCATCGGCCCACGATCCAGAACGCGAGGGCGCCAGCGATCTTGATCGCCAATTGCGTGATGGTGGTGCTGAGAAACAGTTGGAATGCAGTGATGTCCATGGGGAGGCTCTGTGTTTTGAAGGGTTGATTCGATGCGTTTCCGGTGGGTCGTGGGTCAGGGCTTCGTGTCGCCCCGCACGGCACGCGCCAAAGCATCCCACGCCCGCAGCGTGAGCGGATGCGTGAACGCGGCAGCGGCCACGGGATGAGACGAGAGCTTGACCACCACCAACTCGGCGGCAGGGTTGATGTGCAGCATCTGACCGTTCACTCCGGACGCCTCGTAGGCGCCGTCGGCATTGTTCAGGGCCCACCACTGATTGCGGTAGCTGTAGCCCGGGCGGAAGCTCATGCCCGAGGCCTTGAACTTCTCGCGGTCGCCGCCGCGCGTCATGTCTGCGATCGCAGCGGCGCTCAGCACACGTTGGCCGTTGAACTCTCCACCCCGACGCAGCATCTCGCCGAAACGTGCGAGGTCTCGCGCGCTGGCCGAGAGGCCCGCGCCTTGAAGGGGCGTACCGACGCGATCGACCATCACGTTGGCGTCCTCTTCCATGCCCAGCTTGGTCCAGATGCGCTCGGACAGCAGATCGGCGAAGTGGCGATCTGTGACGCGCGACACGATCCACCCGAGCACTTCCGAGTGAACCGTGCGGTAGACAAAGCCGTCGCCGTGCTCGCCGTCGCCCTTTTTCAAGGTGCGCAGAAAGGCGTAGATGTCGCTCGGGCCGCTGTAGCCCGCAGGCGGCGGTAGCAAACCGCTGGCGTACAGGTACGGAAAGATCTCGGTCGTGGGATCGGTGTAGACCTCCCGAAATCGCACCGTGCCGGTCATGTCGAGCACTTGGCGCAGCTTCATGTCGCCCCAAGCACTGCCCTCAAGTTCGGGCACGTAGCGCGTTACCGGCGCCTCAGGGTCCAGGCGCCCCTCCTGCACCAGCTGAGCGGCGAGCAAGCCGGTAAAGCTTTTCGTGATGGAGAACAAGAGGTGGGGCGTTTCCGGCTGCATGCCGTTCATGTAGCGCTCGAAGACGACGCGGCCCTGATGAAGCACGACGACGGCATCGGTGTAGGTCTCGCGTAGCCAGTCGTCCACTGTCAGTGTGCGACCCTTGTCGTTCACAAAAGAGAGCCGTTCGAGCGGCAACAGCGCAGCGGGCAGCGCGGACACCGCGCCCCCGCCGCGGCGGACGTTGCGTGTCGGCACCAGTTCGCGCGTGTGCTGCAGCGCCCAACGCATTTGGGGGTACTGGCCCCGATTGGCGTCGTTCACCGCTTTGTCCGGCGGCGGTGGGAAGCCCTGCATGAGGCCGAGCCGCTCCAGCGAGACCGCGTCCGGATCGGGGAGCGGTTGCGCTTGGGCACTGAAAGCCGCCGATGCCAGGCACGCGACAAGCATTTTGGAAAGCAGGGGGTGGCGGGTCATCGCGTCGCTTTCTTGAGGGGCATTGAAACCGTTGTCATGGCGTGTTGGCGAAAGGCGGCCACCAACGCTTCTGCGGGTCGCGACAGGCGCTGTTCGGCCAAGCGCACAAGGCCAACGTCGCTTTGCAGCGACGTTGGCAGTTTCAAAGGCAGCTGCACGAGCCGCCCAACGCGCAGCGACTGGACGTAGGCGGGCAACGCAGCGAGACCGACCAAATCGGTGCGGTGGACCAGCTGCCACTGAGCGAAAGCGTTGTTGCCGCAGACGGCCAGGCTCAGCGCCTTATCCGGCTTGAGGTCGAACCAGTCACTGAGAGCGGCTCGGTAGCCTGGGGGCACCTCGTTTGCCGCCAGTCCGTAAGCCAGCAAATCGGCGGGACGCAGCGCAGGTTGCGAAAGGAGCGGATGGCCGGCCCGCACCACGAAACCGATTGGCACTGCAGCGAACGGCTCGACGTGCAAGCCTTCCTGGCCACGGTGCGGCGATGTCTCGCATATGCAGAACTCATACTCGGCGCGGCGCAGCGCCGGAGCGAGCTGGTCCGCATCGAACTGATCGCAGTGCACCTGCAGGCCGGGGTGTGCGGAGCGAACCGATTCAATCGCGCGGGCCGCGAGCACGTACCCCACGTAGGGATTGGTCGCCATGCGCACGGCGCCGGGCATAGCGCTGCTCAAACGCGCAGCCGCCTGCGCAAAGCGTTCTGCCTGAGCGATGAGCTGGCGAGCGTCTTCCAACAACGAAAGCCCGGCATCTGTGATTGAAACGCGCCGGTTGTTGCGTGCAAACAGTTCGACACCGAGCTCATTTTCTAACGCCTGGATGCTCCGGCTGAACGCCGACTGCGACAGCCCCATTCCTGCCGCAGCCTGGACGAAGCTGAGCGTATTTGCGAGCGCAACGGCGTGTTGGAGGCGTTCGAGCGTGACCATAATGTATTGCGTTAGGCGCATCATTTTACATGTAATGTTGCGTAAAACGCAACGCCAAGCGCCGCTTGGCGGCGTAACGAATGACGCAGCATCGAGGAGACTCGTTTGGTGCGCACCTTGGACTGCTTCGGTTCGGTTGCGCGAGCATGTGGGCGGTGCGCGGCAGTCATTCGCTCCGTCGCGGCGCTTCCCCCTGACATCGAATTCGTCTACGTCAGCAGGGCAACCGACAGCGGCCTGTGCGCGCCAGCGTCGGACGCGCGGCCGAACGACCGCTTGTTATCGGCTTTGCGTAAGTTCGCCCGTCGGACCTGGTTGGCAGCAACCGCTTCGTTGCTGTCATCTGCGAAATGTTCGCGACAGACTGCTGAGGGTCGGACACCGACGTCGAGAGCGAAAGCGCAGAGATGCCGCAACGAATGCATTCCTGCCAAGCGAGAGGTACGCGCCGCTCGCAAGCTTGCAGAGACGAGCCACGCACACGACGCTCCGAGTCAGCAAGCTGCGGGCAAGTGTTCCTGCGGCGCCCGAGTGGGCCTCCAAGCTCACGTTCAGGCACTCCTGAATCGCATGAAAGATCGCTACGAGGTGATTAATGCTGGGGTTGCCAACAGGCGACAGCATGCGGTGCAGGGTCTTGCTCGGCTTCGCGGTCAGCGCTGCAAGCTGCTCGAAACCGATGGTCGCATCGATTAAATCGCGCAGGATCAGCCGTGCCGTTTCGAGCTTCCCGTTGAGGAACAGCGTGGCCGCTTCGTCCAGAAGGGCTCGAGCGAACACCGGCTCGCGCGCGACCCGTTCGGCTACCGTTTGTCTGAAAGTGCGTGTCAGCGCCATGAGCTCACTTCTCGATCTCGACAAGCACCTGGCGCGCCGACACCTGATCGTCGAGGCGCGTGTGCAGCGCTCTCACAGTGCCCGCGAACGGCGCGACGATTTGGTGCTCCATTTTCATCGCTTCCATCACGAGCAGCAGTGCGCCGGCTTGCACGGCGTCGCCGGCCGCGGCATGCACTTGCGTGA
>JANLUW010000098.1:0-21910 GCA_031363645.1 Rhizobacter sp.
TCGGTCGTGACGCCAGCTTCGAGCGCAGCGCCGCGCGCATCGCAGCGGCCTTCGGCGAGGCGCAGGTCTGGAGCTTGCGGCCGACGAAAGAAGGCAACATCGTCGTCGTCGCGCTCAAGCACGGCGCGATGCCTGATCGCGCCGCGCTGGCAGCCCGCGCGGATAACATCGAGCGTCGGTACAAGCTGCCGGCCAAGAAATGGCTTCGCATGATCCGGCCGGTCGTGCCCGTGCCCGTGCCCGTGCCCGCGCCCGCGCCCGCGCCCGCTGCCGCGAGCCCAACCTAGAGAACCCCAGCGCGCATGAAAGCAGCCACCGTCAAACCCGCCGCCATGCTCACCGCCCAAGCTGGCAAGCTGGAGTGGCGCACGCTGGTTCAGTGGCTGCATGAAGACGGCCTCATCAGCGCCGCAGACGCCGACCAAACCGCACGCCGCTTCGCCGGCGGCCAAAGCGCGCAGCACCCGCTGGTGCGCATCGCCAGCGTCAACCTGATGGGCGTGGGCACGACCAAGCCGCTCGATGTCGAGGCACTGACCGAATGGCTCGCCGGCCGCGTCGGCCTGCCGTACCTGCGCATCGACCCGTTGCGCGTCGACGTGGGCCGCGTGGCCGAAATCATGTCGATCACCTACGCCGAACGGCGCCGGGCGCTGCCGCTCACCGTTGGCCTGAACGACGTGACCATCGCCACCTGCGAACCGCTCGACGTGGGCTGGGTGCCCGAGATCGAGGCCCACGCGCGCAAGGCCGTGAAGCTGGTCGTCTCCAGCCCGCCCGAACTGGCGCGCTACACGACCGAGTTCTACACACTCTCGCGCTCGGTGCGCAACGCGATCAAAACCGGCGAGACCTCGGCGCTCGCGAGCTTCGAGCAGCTCGTCGAACTCGGTAAGTCGAACAAGCAGCTCGACGCGAACGACCAGGGTGTCGTGCAGGTGGTCGACTGGCTGTGGCAATACGCGTTCGACCAGCGCGCATCAGACATTCACCTCGAGCCGCGCCGCGAGCGCAGCGTGATCCGCTTTCGCATCGACGGCGTGATGCACACGGTGTACCAACTGCCGCCCGGCGTGATGAACGCGATGATCGCGCGCGTCAAACTGCTCGGCCGCATGGACGTGGTCGAGAAGCGCCGCCCGCTCGACGGCCGCATCAAAACCCGCAACCCGAACGGCGATGAAGTCGAGATGCGCTTGTCGACATTGCCGACCGCCTTCGGCGAGAAGATGGTGATGCGCATCTTCGACCCCGACACCACCGTCAAGTCGATCGACGCGCTCGGCTTCGGCGCGCATGACGGCAAGCGCTGGGAGCAGCTCGTCACGCAACCGCACGGCATCATCTTGCTCACCGGCCCGACCGGCTCCGGCAAGACGACGACGCTCTACTCAACGCTGCGGCGGCTCGCGACCGACGAAGTCAACGTCTGCACGATCGAAGACCCGATCGAGATGATCCAGCCGGCGTTGAATCAAACGCAAGTGCAGCCCGCGATCGACCTCAACTTCGCCGAAGGCCTGCGCGCCCTCATGCGCCAGGACCCGGACATCATCATGGTCGGCGAGATCCGCGATCTCGAGACCGCGGAGATGGCGATCCAGGCCGCACTCACCGGCCACCTCGTCTTCAGCACGCTGCACACCAACGACGCCGCCTCGGCCGTGACAAGGCTGATCGATCTCGGCGTGGCGCCCTACCTGATCGGCTCGACGGTGATCGGCGTGCTCGCGCAGCGCCTCGTGCGCACGCTGTGCCCGAGCTGCAAGCAGCCCGACGATGGCGTCACCCGCGAAAAGCTCGACGAGATCGTCAAGCCGTGGCGGCTTAACGGCGCCGTCAAACCCTACAAGCCGGTCGGCTGCCTGGAGTGCCGCATGACCGGTTACCGCGGCCGCGCCGGGCTCTACGAACTGCTGACCGTGACCGACGCGGCGCGCCACGCGATCCACCCCGTCACCGATGCGACCAAGCTGCGCCACCAGTCCCTCGCCGACGGCCTGCGCCCGCTGCGCCTGGCCGGCGCGATGAAGGTGGCCGAAGGCCTGACCACGCTCGATGAGGTGCTGCGCGCCACGCCGGCTTGGGAAAGCTGAGGGGCGCGCGTCGTTCCAATTGAGCGGGTCACCGCACCGGGGCATACATGAAGGCAAGGTCAGGCGCCGGAAGCACTCGCTTTGGCGCCTTGCCGCGTAACGAACGCAGCCCTCGACAAAGCATAAACAACCTCCACAGACGTCTTTTTTTCGGATCAACGTTCGCGTTACGCGGTCATTTAATTGCGCAGCCTAGAGTTGTCTTTCTCGATGACGATCAGATCGCTTTTTTCACCGCGGCAACCCACCGATACTCGATGTCTTCGAGTTGCCACATCGGCTCGAAGCCGTTGGCGATGGCTGCGAAACTGTTCTTCTCGTAGAACGAGCGCGCGCCGACGTTGCGTGCAAAGGTGAAGAGTTCAAGGCTACCTCGCGATTGAGTCTTTGCCCAAGCCAGCAGCGCGCCACCGATTCCTTGGTGTTGATGGCCGACCCGAACATAGAGCTGCGATACAGACTCCTCCGTGGCGGCCACGAATCCAACCAGATCGGCGCCCTGCAAGGCAACGCGAACCGTGCAATGCGGCAGGACCTGGTCGAGGAAGTATTGACGCTGCTCTTCAAAAGAATGCGGATCCGCGATTCCAACGCCGTACTCGAAGCTGGCGCGCCACATGGCGATCAGCTCGGTGAGTCGGGTGGGCTGGTACTGTTCCAGCAACAGTGGGGCAAAACGCTTCAATGTTATCTAACGAATGAGGTGAGCCGCCTGTGGCGGAAAAACGTGTTTGACCCAATCAAAAAATGATGGATAAACACGCTTTGCCGAAGCGGGTCCGCTGAAACGAAGGGTTGGGCGTTGAGCCGGACGTAAATTAAATATTGTTATCCAGCGAGTTTTTAGAGCTGTCGTACGCTTTTATCAATCTTTCTTTAGAAGCTCGTACTTTGGCATCAGACCAGCTCTCTGCGGCCAAGGTTGGTAGTTGCACTTAGTTGAAGGCTAGAAGCAGCAGAGAAGCTATTTCTTATCGAGTCGATGGCGCAGTCTTTGCAATAAATAAGTAAATGCCAAACACGGAGTTTGCAACTGCAACGAAATCGAAAGCAATGAGCGCCAACTTACCGCTTAACGTTTTCAACCAGACGCGCTGCTCAGTCTTCAACGCAGCCAACGCGATCAGCGCGCCTACGACTCCGAATACGACGCTCATGATTTCTGAAAACGTCACTGTGGCTCCTTGCAGATTTGCGTATCACCGCCCGAAAGGTTTTCGTCTGCGTCATCAACACCTGACGTGAAGTTGACGATAAATCGAGGTGGGCGCTTGTGGCGACGAACGGGTTTATATCGTCACATGTTGCCATGGGCACGAATCCGGGTCTACACCTGAACCGGCACGAGGTTGCGCAGCAGGCGCGGGTTCTTGGCAACTAAACGAAGGAGGAGTCAATACTTTGTCTTTGACTGTCAAATCGCGTTGCACGCGATGAACAGCGTTCGAGTCGCCTTGTCGGTGGGTGAGATGCGAACAGCGACCAGCGACTGCGAGCGAGAAGCGATGGGCGTGCTTTCGATGAGCAACTCGACCGTGGTGTGTCTGACGGTTCCGGCCTCGTTCAAGAGGTGCCGAGCGCACACATGGCGATCACCGCAGCGTCTGGCAAAACGCTTCATGCCGTTTTGCTTTGGCGAATAAACCTCGGCAACACGAAGTGAAGATGCGAGTGGCGTGTCGCCATTCAATGTTCGCATGCGGCGATGTCTTCAATTCAAACTTGCCGCGCGTTGACATGCATCTTTAAGCGCACCATGTACCCGCCCCGCTACGCGTAAACCAGACCCGCCCCACGAACCCCCTTGCCTAGAATCTGGCGCAATAAATGCCATGGAGCGCAGTTTGAAAATCAAGAGTCAGCGGGATTTCTTTTCGGGGCTGATGTTCGTGATCGTCGGCGTGGTCTTCGCTGTCGGTGCGACCAACTATTCGATGGGCAGTTCGGCCAAACCGGGCGCGGGCTACTTTCCGCTGATCCTCTCGGTGCTGATGGCGATCCTCGGTGCGGTCGTGCTGTTCAAGTCGCTGACGATCGAAACCGAGGGCGGCGACCCGATCGGCAGCATCGCGTGGCGGCCGTTGCTGGTGATCGTCGCCTCGATCGCGGTGTTCGGCTTGGCGCTGCCGCGCCTGGGCATGTTCATGACCATTCCGCTGTTGATCGTGATGGTCAGTTTCGCGGGTGACGATTTCAGCTGGAAGGGCGTGATCGCCACCGCTGTGGTGTTGACGCTCGGCTCGTGGGTCATCTTCATCTGGGGCCTGAACCTGACGATTCCGCTGAAGCCTGCGTTCATGGGCAGCTGAGCACTTCGCTCAGTCGCCACACAATCGCCGCGCAGGCCCCACGCAAGCGACAACGAGAACATTCCCATGGACCTGCTCAACAACCTTGCGCTCGGCTTCGGCGTCGCGTTCACCGCCCAGAACCTGCTGTATGCGTTTTTCGGCTCGGTGCTCGGCACGCTGATCGGCGTGTTGCCCGGCCTCGGCCCGGTGGCCACCATCGCGATGCTGCTGCCCTCGATCTACGCACTCGACGCCACGCCTGCACTCATCATGCTGGCCGGCATCTACTACGGCGCGCAATACGGCGGCTCCACCACCGCGATCCTGATCAACGTGCCGGGTGAATCGTCGTCGGTTGTCACCGCGATCGATGGTTACGCAATGGCCCGCAAGGGCCGCGCCGGCTCGGCGCTCGCGGCTGCCGGCCTGGGCTCGTTCTTCGCCGGCTGCGTCGGCACGGTCATCATCGCGGCCTTCGCGCCGCCGCTGACCGAACTCGCGTTCAAGTTCGGCCCGGCCGAATACTTCTCGCTGATGGTGCTCGGCCTGATCGGCGCAGTCGTATTGGCCTCGGGCTCGTTGATCAAGGCGATCGCGATGATCATCCTCGGTCTGCTGCTGGCGCAGATCAACACCGACGTGATCTCGGGCACCGCGCGCTACAGCTTCGACATCCCCGAGCTTACCGACGGCATCGGCTTCGTCGTGATCGCGATGGGCGTGTTCGGCTTCGGCGAAATCATCGCCAACCTCGGCATGCCCGCCGAGCACCGCGAGGTGTTCACGAAAGACGTGAAAGGCCTGTGGCCGACCAAGCAAGACTTCAAAGACGCGTGGCCTGCCGTGATGCGAGGCACCGCGCTCGGCTCGATCCTGGGCGTGCTGCCCGGCGGCGGCGCGCTGCTGGCCTCGTTCGCGGCCTACACGGTCGAAAAGAAGATGAAGATGCGGCCGGGCGAGGTGCCGTTCGGCAAGGGCAACATCCGCGGCGTCGCAGGCCCCGAATCGGCGAACAACGCCGGCGCGCAGACCTCGTTCATTCCGATGCTCACGCTCGGCATTCCGCCCAACGCGGTGATGGCGTTGATGGTGGGTGCGATGACGATCAAGGGCATTCAGCCCGGCCCGCAAGTGATGGTCAGCAATCCCCAACTCTTCTGGGGCCTGATCGCCTCGATGTGGGTTGGAAACGCGATGCTGGTGATCCTGAACCTGCCGTTGATCGGCATCTGGATCAAGCTGCTGACGGTGCCGTACAAGTACCTGTTCCCGGCGATCACGCTGTTTTGTTGCATCGGCGTCTACACGCTGAACAACAACACGTTCGACGTCTACCTGACGGCGGTCTTCGCGCTGGTCGGTTACCTGTTCTACAAGCTCAGCTGCGAGGGCGCGCCGTTGCTGCTCGGCTTCATCCTCGGCCCGATGATGGAAGAAAATCTGCGCCGCGCGTTGCTGCTGTCGCGCGGCGACTGGTCCGCCTTCGTCACCCGCCCGCTGTCGGCCGGCCTGCTCGCCGCCGCGGTGCTGCTGATCGTGATCGTGATGCTGCCCTCGATCAGCAAGAAGCGCGAGGCGACGTTTCAGGAGGAGTGACGCGGCCGCGTCGTTCTCGCGGCGCCGCGCGTCGATTCATCCTTCGATCGAATGAGATCGAAGGCCCAGTGACTGCCGCTTTGCCCGCAAACGCGGCTACTCTGGCAGCGCGATGAACACCTGCCCATCGACCTGACAGGAGCACCCTTGAAATCCATCGTGCCTACCGCCTTTTCCCGCCTGCAGGTTTGCTTGTGTGCGGCCACACTCGGCCTGGCCGCGCCACTCGCCTGCGCCGCCGAAACCATCACCTACACCTTTGTCAGCGACACGCTGAAGAATCCCGGCAGCCAGGTCGTCGAGCGCAGTGACGACGGTCTGTACACGGTGACCTACACCTACAAGAACAACGGCCGCGGCCCTGATCTCGTCGAACGCTATCGGCTCGCACCCGACGGCAGCTTCACCGAATGGCACGTTACCGGCACGTCGACCTATGGGGCTGTTGTCGACGAGCACTTTGAGCGCAAGGGCGCGCAGGCTGAGTGGCGCTCGATCACCGAGCGCGGCAGCGCGAAGGTCGACGGCACAGCGATGTACGTTCCGCTGAACAGCTCCTATGCCCCCAACAGCGTCTACGTCGCTGCGCTCGCGAAGCGCGCCGACCTGTCGATGCCGCTGCTGCCCAGCGGCACGCTTCGCATGCGCAAGCTCGACGAGGTCGAGGTTACGAACGGCTCCCGCAAGCAGCGCGTGCAGCTCATCGCGCAGACCGGCCTCGGCATGCAACCCTGGTTCGAGTGGATCACCATGGGCGCCGAGCCGCGCATCTTTGCGGTTGCCGATCTGGCCGGCGAAATCTTCATCGAGTCGGGCTGGGAGGCCAATCGCGCGCTGCTCGAAGACCGCCAGCGCACGGCCGAGAAGCAGGCACTGCGCGAGCGGGCGGAGCGCCTGCGCCACCCGATGCCCGGCGTGACGGCGATCCGCAATGCCCGCGTCTTCGACAGCGAAACCGCCACGTTGCGGGCGCTGTCGGACGTGTACGTGCTGCGCGGCCGCATCACGCAGGTCGTGCCCTCCGGCTCGGGCGCGCGCGAGGCCGACCACGAGATCGACGCGGCTGGCCGCGTGTTGCTGCCCGGCCTGTTCGACATGCACGCGCACATCTGGCGTTGGAACGGCGCGCTCGATCTCGCGGCCGGGGTGACCAGCGTGCGCGATATGGGCAACAACAACCAGAACCTGCAGTTCCTGCTCGACGACATCACCGAGGGTCGACTGCTGATGCCGCAAGTCACGCCCTGCGGGTTTCTCGAAGGGCGCAGCCCGTTCTCGAGCGCGTCCGGCATCCAGATCAGCACGCTCGACGAAGCCAAGAACGCGGTCGACTGGTATGCGCAACGCGGCTACCCGCAGCTCAAGATCTACAACTCGTTCCCGAAAGAAATTTTGCGGGAGACGGTCGCGTACGCGCACAGCCGAGGCATGCGGGTGAGCGGTCATGTGCCGGCCTTCATGCGCGCCTCCGAGGTGGTCGAGCAGGGCTTCGACGAAGTGCAGCACATCAATCAGGTACTGCTCAATTTCCTCGTCACGCCCGAGACCGAAACGCGCACGATCGAGCGTTTTCGGCTGCCTGCCGACAAGGTCGCTGGCCTCGATTTCGACGCGAAGCCGGTACAAGATTTCATCGCCACGCTCGCGCGCCGCCAGACTGTGATCGACCCGACCCTCGCGACCTTAGACTTCATGCAGCAGCGTGACGGCGAGATGGCCGCGCCATACGCCGCCATCGCCGACCACATGCCGCCCGACGTGAAGCGCAGCTTCTTCGTCGGCTCGATGGACATTCCCGACGATGCGACCAGCGCGCGCTACAAGCGTTCGTACGCCAAGATGGTCGAGTTCGTCGGCCGCATGCACCGCGCCGGCGTGCCGCTTGTCGCCGGGACCGACGCGATGCCCGGCTTCACGCTACAGGCTGAACTCGCGCTCTATGTGCAGGCCGGCCTGACCCCGGCGCAGGCTTTGCAGATCGCCACGCGCAACGGCGCGAAGTACACCGGCACGAGCCGCGACCGGGGCAGCGTGGCGCCGGGCAAGCTGGCCGATTTGGTGCTGGTCGACGGCGACCCGACGAAAGACATCGCCGACCTGCGCAAGGTCGCGCTCGTGATCACGCAGGGGCGGTGGCTCTCGCCGAAGGAGCTACACGAAGAGGTGGGCATCACCCCGTTCGTCGCCGTGGTGCCCGTGGTCAGGGCGCGCGACAAGAAAGCGATGGCCGATGCGGGCGATGCGGGCGGCACAGGGCAACGGCTGCGCGCGTCGTCCTACCAGTCGATGCAGGCCGACTGACGCGTCGACTCCCTTTCCCCCGAGGTACGAAGCAGGACATCAGGTCGCAGCCCAGCTCCGCATCTTGCCGGGGTTCAACAGCCCCTGCGGGTCGAAGCGCCGCTTGATCTCGACCGCCGCAGGGTTCAGCTTGCCCTGCTTGCCGTCTTCCAAGATGTAGACATGCGGGTTGTTGATCGCGACGCCGTGGTCGCGGTGGATCTGCATGATCTCGTCCAACCGCGCCTCGGTGCTGAAGCGAATGAGTTGCAGGCCGCTGCAAGTCACTGCGCCCTCCTTGGTGCGCAAGAACTCCAGGTGCATCAGCACCTCGCCCGCCAGCAGTTTTTCGAGTGCCTTGACCTGCTCGACGTGCTTCGACGGCTCGAACGCGCTCTGGATGTAGGTGAGGTTGCGGTCGACCTTCATCGCGACCAGCGTCGTGTGGTTCCACGTGTATTCGAGCAGCGTGCGGTTGCCCGACTCGGCGGCAGTTTTGCAGTAGGTGAGCGTGCCGCCGAAGCCCGCGGCCATGTCTTGCATGCCGGGCTGCGACGACGCGGCCATCACGATCAGCACCGCATGGCAGCCGGCGGGCAGGTACTCGGCCAGCGCCGGCAAATGGTCGGGCACCGGTGCGCCGAAAAAGCTCACCTCTTTTTTGACGAGGCCGGGTGCACTGGTCAGCGTGCTCGCGAATTCGAGCGCGGCGTCGAACGACGTGAAGGTCACCAGGCTCTCGACCCAGTCGAGCGTCGGCGCCAGCGCCACTTCGAGTTCGAGCACGATGCCGTTGGTGCCGTAGGTGTGGTGCAGCAGCATGGCCTCGGGTGAGCGCAGCTCGATGATCTGTGGCTCGGGCTCGACCGTCATCACGCGCGCGCCGAGCACGTTGCCGGCGGCCGCGACCGGGCCGTAGGTGATCGAGCCGGCGCCGCCGAAGCCGCCGCCGAACAGGCCGCCGAGCGTGGCGCTGCGAAAGGTTGACGGCAGCCAGCGCAACTCCCAGCCGTCGGGCCGTGCCTGGCGGTCGAAGTCGGCCAGGCGGATGCCGGCTTGCGCACGTCCGATGCCGCCGCGCGCCCAGCCGAAGCCGTTGTAGCCGCTCAAGTCGAGCACCAGCCCGCCGTGCAGCGGGATCGCCTGTCCGTAGTTGCCGGTGCCGCTGCCGCGCACGGTAATCGGAATACCGTGGCGCGCGCAGGCACCGACCACCGCTGCGATCTCGGCTTCGGTGCGCGGGCGCACCGCTATCTCGGCGGTCTTGTCGGCGAGCTGGCGCTTGAGCACCGGGCTGAACCAGGCGAAGTCTTGCGACAACCGCGCCACACGGGCCGGGTCGGTGACCCAGTCGAGTGCGGGCAGTTCGGCGGGCAACCCAATGGCGGCGAAAGTGTCGGTGTGAACGGTCATTTTGAAGTTGGTCAGCAAATCAATCGTGCGAGTTTTGGCTCGCGTGCCATGAACCGAGTGCGCGCGTGGTCAGCCACGCCATCGCAGCGAACAGCGCCACGCCGGTCAACGAAATCAGCAGCAGCGCAGCGAACATGCGCGGGATGTTCAGGCGAAAGCCCGCCTGCAAAATTTGATACGCGAGCCCCGCGCCGGTGCCGCCGGTGCCGGCGACGAACTCGGCCACGACCGCGCCGATCAGTGCCAGCCCGCTGGAGATGCGCAGCCCGCCGAAGAAGTAAGGCAGCGCGCTCGGGATGCGCAGCCGCACCAGCGTTTGCCACCGCGTCGCGCGGTTCATGCGGAAGTAGCTCTGCAGGTCGGGGTCGATGCTGCGCAGGCCGAGCGTCGTGTTCGAGATGATCGGGAACAGCGCAACGAGTGAGGCGCACACCACCATCGAAGCCATCGGGTCCTTGATCCAGATGATGATCAGCGGCGCCACCGCCACGATCGGTGTCACCTGCAGCAGCACCGCGTATGGGAACAGCGCGGTTTCGATCAGCCGGCTCTGCACGAACAGGAACGAGATCAGCACGCCCGCGAGGGTCGCGGCCGCGAACGCCAGCAGCGTGATCTTGAGCGTCACGAGCAGGGCCGAGCCGAGTGGCGCCCAGTCGATGAACAGCGTCTTGAGCATCAGCCACGGCGAGGGCACGAGGTAGGGCGGCAGGTCCATGCTCGTGACCAGGCCCTGCCAGATCGCGATCAACGCGACGCCGACGAGCGCGGGGTAGACGATGCGCTGCACCCGCGGCTGCTGCATCAGCGGCGCGGGTGATTTTTTCGTGAGAGCCGTGTTGGTCACAGCGCGGCCTCGGTGGTGTCGACACTGGCGCGCAGCAGGCTCGTTTGCAAGAGCCGCGCATGGTGGCTGAACTGCGGCGAGACCATGAATTCGGCGGTGCGCGGGTGCGGCTCGTCGATGCGGAACTCTTCGATCACGCGGCCGGGGCGCGCGGCCATCATCACCACGCGCGTCGACAAAAACACCGCCTCGTGGATCGAATGCGTGACGAACACGACCGTTAGTTTTTTGGCCGTCCAGAGCTCGAGCAGGTCTGCGTCGAGCTTGTGGCGCGTGATCTCGTCGAGCGCCCCGAACGGCTCGTCCATCAGCAACAGCTGCGGCTGCGTGACCAGGCCGCGCGCGATCGACACGCGCATCTGCATGCCGCCCGAAAGCGCCCGCGGCAGTGCGTTCGCGAAGCGGGCCAGGCCGACGAGTTTGAGCACTTCGGCCACGCGCGCATCGGCCTCGGCGCGCGACATGCCGGCCAGGTCGAGCGGCAGGCGCACGTTGGCCTGCACGCTCGCCCACGGCATCAGCGTAGGCGACTGGAACACGAACGCGAGCTTCTGCGCGGAGGCTTGCGCCAGCGAGACCGGTTTGCGCCACAGCAGCAGCCGACCGTCGCTCGGCGCGAGCAGGCCGGCGATCATCTTCAGCAACGTGCTTTTGCCGCAGCCCGACGGCCCGAGCAGCGTGACGAACTCGCCTTCCTCGATGCGCAGGTCGACCGGCTGCAGCGCGCGGGTGCCGTCGGGATAGGTCTTTTCGGCCGACAAGACCTCGATCGCGGCTGCGGTGTGGATGTCGATGCCGGCGCCGATGCCGATGCCGATGCCGGTGCCGGTGCCGGTGCCGGTGCCGGTGCCGACCCGCACGTCGCTCATGTCGCTCATGTCAGGGCAGGACCTTGATGTCCTTGACGAACTCGGTCGTGTAGGTGTCGGCCAACTTGACCTTGGCCGGGTCGAGCAGCTTGGCCGAAACCAGGAAGTCGTAGCTGGCTTTGGCGCGCTCGTCGGTCATCACGCCGATGCCCATCTTCACTGCGTCGCCGCCGCCGATCAGGCCTGCCTCCTTCAGCTTCGCGACGCTGTAGCTCAGCTGGTCGTCGGTCATCTCGGGGTTGTCTTTTTTGATCAGTGCGTTGCCCGGTGCCGGGTTCTCGAGGTAGCTCTTCCAGCCTTCGACCGAGGCCTTGACGAACGCGGCGACGGCAGCCTTACGTTCCTTCACGGTCTTGTCCATGCACGAGACCGTGGTCGCGTAGGCCGGGTAGCCGTGGTCGCCGAAGACCAGCACGTTGGCCTTCACGCCGGCCTTCTGGATCGCGTACGGCTCCGAGGTGATGTAGCCCTGCTGCACGGTGTTCTTGTCGGCCACGAAAGGCTGGATGTTGAAGGTGTACGGGCGGGTCTGGCTGTCGGTCAGTCCGAACTTCGTCTTGACCCACGGCCAGTAGCCCTGGTTCGCGCTCGCCGCGATCAGGATGGTCTTGCCCTTGAGCTGCTCGAAGGTTTTCACGTCTTCGTGCGCGATCAACACCTGCGGGTCTTTTTGCATGATGGCCGCGACCGTCTTGATCGGCAGGCCGCCTTCGCGGGTCTGCATGATTTGCAGGTCGGACGAGCCCATCACGCAATCCGACTGGCCCGCGGCCATCAGCTGGAAGATGTTGACCTGCGGGCCGCCCATCTTGATGGTCACGTCGAGGCCGGCTTTTTTGTACAGGCCGGTCGCGACCGCCTGGTAGAAGCCGCCGTGTTCGGCTTGCGCGAACCAGTTGGTCATGTAGACGAATTTTTCGTCGGCATGCGCGGTGGCGGCAGCGCTGAAGGCCAGCAGGCCGGCGCACGCGCGCACGATCGAACCACGGAAAGACAAGGACAGGGATGCGGTCATGGCATGGGCTCCGGACGTGGGGTGAATAGAAACAAGGGCGGGGGAAATCGATGCGGTTTCAGACCAGGTTTTGCTGCACGTGGCCGGTGTGTTGCGCGCGGCTCCAGGTGGCCTCGTCGCGCGCGGCCCAGCGCAATTCGTGCAGCTCGGTGATCGCCTGCGCCCAGCTCGTTGCGAGCGATTCGAGGATCGCTTCGCCCTGCTCGGCGGTGGCTGGCAGCGGGTCGCCGATGATCCCGCTCGGGCCGAAGTCGCGGGCGGTCCAAGCGCAGGCGGGGCGGCCATCGGGCGAGAGTAATTTCGACGGGAACTCGGCCGGGTAGTTGGTGACCGCGCGTTCCATGTGAACGGTGTCGGGTGCGAGCGCCAGCATGATCGCGGTCTCGGCATGGCCGGCGTGCATCGCAAGGCGCTTTTCCCGGTCGCTCATGTAGCGGCCGGCCACATGCGGCAGGCGCCACGTGTGCTGTGGCACGACGATGTAGTCGCCGTGGCGCAGCCGCATTTCGCGCGCCATGATTTCCATGATCTGCGGCTGGCCGCCGTGGCCATTGACGATCAGCAGCTTGCGAAAACCAGCGCGGTACACCGACTCGCCGATCTCGTTCATCGTTGCCAGCAGCGTCTCGCCGGTCAGCGTGATCGTGCCGGGAAAGTGGAGGTGTTCTTCCGACTTGCCGTAGGTGATCGGTGCCATCGCGTAGGCCGGCACCTCGGGCGGCAGCTTCGCGAGCGCATGGCCGACCACGCCGGCGCTGATCACCGTGTCGACCGCGCACGGCAGGTGCGGGCCATGCTGCTCGGTGGCACCGGTGGGCAGCACGATGACCGTGTTTTCGCGGTCGGGCAGCGCAGCGATCTCGGTCCAGCTCAGGTAGGGCAGGAAGCGGTGCGGAGGGGCGTAGCCGTGGAGCATGTAGGGTTCTCAGTTTTGGGGGCCGCGCAGCGGCACATAAGCGGTCGCCTCCACCTCGATCAGGATGTCGCCGGTCGGCAGCATCGCGCTCACTTCGACCACGGTCGATACCGGCGGCTCGCCGGTGAAGAACAGCTTGCGCACGCGGCTGTAGTGCGGAAAGTGGTCGAGGTTCTTGAAGTACTGAACGAGCTTGAACACATCGCCCATCTGCCCGCCCGCGGCCTCGATGGTCAAACGGATGCGGTCGAGCACGTACCAGCTCTGCGCCAGGATCGGGCCTTCCTTGATGTCGGTCGAGAACTCACCGGTGCGGCCGAGCAGCGTGGCCGCCGCATCGGGGATGTCGGCATAGCCGGTGACGATGCGCCCGGCCGCGGGGTCGACCGCGATCACGCCCGACAGGAAGATGAAATCACCCGCGCGCCGCCATGCCGCGTAGCGTGCCAGTGGTTGTGCGATGCCGGCGTTCAGGTTGCTCATGCACCGGCTCCTGCGACCACCCGCCCGACGCGCACCACCACGCGCTGATGCGCGCGCGTCGGCCAGCTGTGCGGCTCGGCCTGGGTGAAGACGACGAGGTCGGCCACGCTGCCGGGCTGCAGCGGCGGCCGTTTCGGGTCGCGGCTCAGCCAGTCGGCGCGGCACACCGATTCGCTCCACACGTCGAACGGCGAATCGAGCTGCGCGGCGAGCACGCCGACGGCGAGCGCCTCGACCGGGTCGAAGCTGCCGACGGCGCAAAACGCGTCTTGAACGTTGTCGGTCGAGATCAGCACCGGGATGCTGCGCGCGCGCGCTTCTTTGACGAGCGTGACGCCACGCTGGCGCGGCGTGCGGCCCGTGTGCGCGTCTTGCAGCAGCAGGTTGGTGGTGGGCAACGAAATCAACGTGATCGGGGCCTGCGCGACCGCATCGAGGATCGCGAGCGACTCGGCTTCGGGCTTGGCCGCGAGCGCGCAGGTGTGGCCGCAGACCACACGGCCGCTGAACGCCATCTTGCGCAGCAACGCGGCGGTTGTCGCGAGGCCTTCCGCCGCGGGGTTCAGTTCTTCATCGCAATGCAGGTCGACATCTAGCCCCTCGGCATCGGCGCACTCGAACAGATTGCGTAGCGCGTTCGCGCTCCAGTTGGTGGAGTGCACGAAGGCGCCGAGGCAGGCGCCGCGGCCACTGGCAGCGACGGTGCGGGCGCGCTCGCGCGCGGCGCTGCGGTCGTTGAACAGATCGAGGGGGATCAGGCTCACGCGTTCGACGACCAGGCGATCGGCCCAGTCTTCAGCGACCTCGCGCAGCACGCCCCATGCCAAGGGCACGGTGTGCGGCTCCCACCAGTCGCAGTGGGTGCGCAGCTGCATCACGCCGGAGTCGAAGGCCCATTGCAGGCTGCGGGAGGCGCGCTCGCGCACGTCGGTGGCGGTCCACGCGGCGCGGTCGGCAACCATGCTTTCGATTGCCGCGAGCAGGCCCGGCTTCACCACACCGAGGCGCGTCAGCGTGAAGGCTTTGTCGATGTGGGTGTGGGCTTCGACCAAGCCGGGCAACACCGGCGCGCCGTGCAGGTGCCAATCGGCGCCCGGCGCACCTTTTTCATCGAGGCAGGGCGTGATCGACACGACACGGCCATCGGCCAACCGAAGGTCGGCGAGTGCCGGCTGCGTGCCGCGCATCGGCCAATCGGCCGGCAGGCACCAGCGCGGCAGGCGGGCGGCGGTGAGATGCGAGGGGGCGCTCGGCGGCATGGGTGTGCGGGTTCTCTGTCGACTCGTTGGCGAGTCGGTCAGGCGAGTCGGGCCATGGCCCGACCGACGCGCACCTTGAAGCGATCGAGCTCGGGCCTCGTCGCCACGTTCATGTGGTAATAGGCGTGGTAGTCGATCTTCGCGCGGCCGCCGGTCAGCACGCGCAGATAGCGCGTGATCGCTTTGCGCGGCGGGTCGCCCATTAAAAAGGCAGTCCAGCGCGGGCGGCCGTAAGTGACGACGGCCGAGATCCGCTGGATGTGGGTCAGTGCGGGCTTGACGTTGGCGGGGTCGCTGATGTCGAAGGCCACGCCGGGCACGAGCACGCGGTCGAAAAAGCCCTTGAGCATCGCCGGCAGGCCGAAGCACCAGGTCGGGAAGCAGAACACCAGCGCCTCGGCCCACTCGATGCGCTGGATGTAGCGCTCGACCGGCATCCGGTTCGCCGGAATGTCGTGGTAGCCGAGCCGCTCGGCACGCGAGAGCACCGGGTTGAAGTCTTCGGCGTACAGATCGCAATCATCGACCTCGTGGCCGGCCGCACGCAGACTGGCCAAGACCTGCGCATGCACCGCAGCGTTGTAGCTGGTCTCGACAGGATGGGAGTAGATCACCAGCACACGCATGTCTGACCGTTCGATCTGATCTGGTGGTCAAACACTTGCAAGGAGGGTGCCAGCCCGTGCCACGGTGCGCGCCCCGAATCGCTTCGGCCGCTGTCTGTTTCGGTGCCTGCCCCGGTGCCTATTCCGGTGCGAAACCGCAGCCCATCAGCACAAAATCGGTGAGCTCGCGCTCGATCGGCGCACGGTCGATCGGCGTGTCGGGCGGCTGGCCGAGCATCACGCGCACCTGCACCGCGTAGTCGGCGTAGTGCTGGGTCATGGCCCAGATGTGCATCAGCAACAGGCGCGCGTCGAGCGCTCGCATGCGGCCCGCGGCGATCCAGCTGTCGATCAGGTCGATCTTGTGCTGCGTGGAGCGCAGCGCGAGCGGCCAGTAGCGGGTGAGGTTCGGCCCGCCGCCGAGCAACTCGTTCGTGAAGATGCGCGAGAGGCCCGGGTTGTCGAGCGCATACGCGAGCTTTTTGCGGATGTACTCGGCCAGCACGCGGCGCGGGTCGGCACCGGTCGCGTCGAACGCGAAGGCTTCGGCCCAGCCTTGCAGCACCGCGAACAGCAGTTCTTCGTAGAGCTCGTCTTTGCCTTTGATGTAGTAGTGCAACTGCGGCTTGGTCAGCCCGGCACGCTCGGCGATCGCTTGGGTCGAGGCGCCCTTGAAACCGTGCAGGCCGAACTCGGTGATTGCGGCCTCGCGGATGCGCGCGAGGATGCGCTCGCGGCCCTGCCGCGCGGGTGAAGCGCGGGCCGGGTCGGGGCGCAGGGCGGTGGAGAGCGGCGGCATCGTGAAGCATCGTAGCGTGCGGGTGCGGCGGGGCGTGTCAGTGCGCGGCGCGGCGCCGGGCTGTGCCGGCCGCACCGAGCAAGCCGGCCACCAACAACGCCCACGTTTGCGGCTCGGGCACCGGCGGCGTGAACGCGAAACCGATCGGCCGCGCGAGGTGCATATTGTCGGTGATGAACGCGCTGCAGCTGCCGGTGGCGATCACGCAGCGCGCCACGCCGTTGTTCGTGATGCCACCGGCGCCGCTGTCGAAGACCGAGGCGTACAGCGCACCGTCGGTGCCGAACGCGAAGCTGCCAATCGTCGTGGCGGTGCCGCCGAAGATCTTGCCGGTGTCGATCGTCCGCACCAGCGTGCCGCTTGCCGCGAAGCTGCGAATGCCACCGGCGTAGTCCGAGGTGTAGAGCAGGCCGTCGGGGCCGAAGGCCACGCCGAGCAGGCTGACGTAACCGTTGCCGCCGGCAGTGGGCATCAGCGAGCCTGCGAACAATGTGCCCACGCCGGTGCCGAGGTCGTAGCGCAGCACCTGGCTGTCGAACAGGTAGCTGATGCCGCCCGAGCCGTCGGCCACCGAGCCTTGCGTGGTCACATAGAGCGCGCCGTCGGCGCCGAAGTGCAGGTTGTTCGGGCCGTTGAGCAGGCCGGCGGCCGTGCCGTTGCCGCTCGCGAACACGTCGAGGAAGGCGCCGGTGCTGCCGTCGTACCGCACGATCTGGTCACTGCGAAAGCTCGACACGTACAAGTTGCCGTCGGGCCCGAAGGCCGAACCGTAGGGCCGTGCCAGGCCGTCGCCCTGGTTGAACACGCCGAGGAATGCGCCGGTCTGGCCGTCGTAGCGAAGGATCTGACCACTGGTGTTGTCGCCGCTGCTGACGTAGAGGTTGCCGTCGGGCCCGTAGGTCAACGCGTCGGGTGACACCAACCCGCCGGAGCCGGCGGCGATGAAGGCGCCGAGGTAGGTGCCGGTCGTGGCATCGAAGCGCGACACGCTGTTGCCCAGCGTGTTGCCGACGAGTATGTCGGCATGCGCCGGGCATGCGATCACGGCGAGGCCGATGCCGCAGGCGGTGAAAAGGCGGGTGAGGATTCGTCGAATGGACATCATGAAACGAGACTCCGGGTGGGTTGAGAGAACAGGGAAGTTCAGCAGATTCGTCGATGCCCGGCGCGTCAGGCCCAGGCTTGCAACTCACGCACCGCAGCGCGCGCTTCGCGGCCGAGCTCGGTCATGTCGAGCCCGGCGATCGCGCCTTCTTCGACCACGCGCCGGCCGCCGACCAGCAAGACCTTGAGATGCGCGCGGCCGCCGCTCGCGACCGGCGCGATCGCCACGTCGTGCAGTCCGAAATGGCGCGGGTCACGGTCGAGCGCATAGACCGCGATATCGGCCGCCATGCCGACTGCGAGCCGACCGACCGCACCGAGACCGAGCACGCGCGCGCCGCCGGCCGTGCCCCAGCGCACCACGTCTTCGACGCTCGCTGCGCCCGCACCGACCTCGCCCGCGCCGCCCCGGTACAGCGCCAGCGCGGCTTCGCCGCCGCGCGCGCGCTGCATCAACCACGCGGCGTGGGTTTCCGAGAGCATGTCGGCGGCCTCGTTCGAGCCCGCGCCGTCGACGCCGATCGAGACCACCGCGCCCGCGTCTTCGAGCGCTCGCACCGGCGCGATGCCGCTGCCGAGCCGACCGTTGCTCTGCGGGCAGTGCGCGATGCCGGTGCCGGTTCGGCCGAGCAGCGCGATCTCGTCGGCGTCAAGTTTCACGAGGTGCGCGAACCACACGTCGGCGCCGAGAAAGCCCACGCTCTGCGCGAAGCGGATCGGCGACATGCCGTGCTGCGCATGGGCCGCATCTTGGTAATGCACGGTTTCGCTGAGGTGCGAGTGAAGCCGCAGGCCGAGGCCGCGGGCCACGCGAATGGTCTCGCGCAACTCGTCGGGTTGCATCGAGAACAGCGGCGTTGTCGGCGCGGCGACGACGCGCGTGAAGGCATCGGGCGCCGGGTCGTGGTACGCGGCGGTGAGCCGCTCCAGATCGGCGAGGTAGTCGCTCAAGGTCTCGGGTTGCAGGGCTCTGGCCTGCGCATCATCGAGCGTCGTGGCCATCCCGGCGGTCGGCCCGCGCGCGAGCGTGGCGCCGCCGCGGCAGAGCACGAAGCGCAGGCCGAGCCGCGCGGCCTCGTCGAACAAACAAGCCGACGCATCGAACGGCATGCCCGGGTAGTAGAAGTAGTTGTGGTCGGCGACTGTTCCGCAGCCGGAAAGCGCGAGCTCGATCAGGCCGATGCGCGCCGCGAGCCGAAACCGCTGCGCATCGAAGCCGGCGCGAAAGCGCGACGGCGTGGCTGCGAGCCACGGCGTCAGCGTCGCGTTCAGGCCGCGCGGCTCGCCCTTGAGCAATGACTGGAACAGGTGGTGGTGGGTGTTGACCCAGGCCGGGTAGACGACGCAGTCAGTGGCGTCGAGCGTCGCCTCGCCGGGGTCGGGCGTGAGCACGCCGATCGCGGCGATGCGGCCGGCGCGCACGCGGATGTCGGGCCCGCTCGCGCGCGCGGCGGCGCCGCGCTCGCCGGTCAGGATCGCTGCGGCGTGGCGGATCAGCAGGTCGCCGGTCATACCGACTTCACCGCGATCGGAGGCCGATGCACCTCGACCTCGCCGTGCTCAGTCAACAGCGCCATCAGCAATTTGCGGATCAGCAGCCCGGGCTTGTCGGACGGCATGTGGAATTCCTGGCGCCGGCGCGTGTCGATGCAGGCGTCGGGGTCGGTCGCCTCCAGAATTTCGCGGTCTTCGGCGGTGACCGCGCCGTCCCAGTCGATCAGCACCTGTGCGGGGCAATCGGCTTCGGTGTCGTTGCGGTAGAGCCATTGCACCAGCACCATGCGCTCGTCGTCGATCGGCGTGGCGCAGTTGTAGATGATGTGGTCGACCCCGCTGTCGTAGCTGCAGCCGAAGCGGCGCGAGAAGGGCAGGTAGTAACGGTTGACGAGGTGGCGCGTCACGGTCGGCGCGGTGCTGCCGGTGACCCGGTGCGCCACAGGCGGGTTCAGGATCGGCACGCTCGATTCGCCCTCGAAGCCGTAGTCGGTTTCGATCAGGTCGTAGCCCTTGGGCACGGGTTGTTTCACGTCACCGAAAGTGCCGCCGTGCACGTAGGAAAAGTGCGCGTTGTCGAACGAGTTTTCCATCATCCGCACAGGGCTCGTGCGCCACTCCTGGTAGAGCTGGAATATGCGGCGGTAGCCCGGTCGGCCGTCTTCGGGGAACTCGGGGATCGGCCTGAGCGGGTCGTCGAGCGCGACCCACACGTAGCCGTATTTTTCTTGCGCATGGAAGGCCGGCACCTTTGCGCCGGCCGGGATCATCTCGCCCTCGGTGAACTGCGGAATGCGCACGCAGGTGCCGTGGCAGTCGTAGGTCCAGCCGTGGTAACCGCAGACGATGTGGCCGTTCTCGACGAAGCCTTTCGAAAGCTTCGCGGTGCGGTGGCAGCAACGGTCGCGCAGCGCCGCAGGGCTACCGTCGGCGGTTTTCCAGACGACGATGTTTTCGCCGAGCAGCGTGAACGGGCGCGGCCCGTCGTCGATCGCGCTCATCGGAAAGAGCGCATACCAAAAACGGCGCAGCACGGGTTGTCGGGTGACCAACATTGTGAATTTCTCCGGTTCGCGTCGAACCTCGACTCGAAGTTGCGTCGCATGAACGCGCCCCAAAAAAGGGGCGTTGTGCCGTCGTGTGACAGCGCCCGGAGCAATGACCCACGGCCGCCCGAGGGGCGCACCGCTGCCGGCTTCTACTCGAATTCGCCCCTTGCAAATCACGTGCCAATCGTGCCGGCCCGGCGGAGCGTGGCGCCCATAATGTTTTGCATCCGGCCCCGCGATTGCCGCCAAATTCAGGAGAGATTCACGATGACGAACCGTTTCGACTGGACCACCGGCTACCCCAGCCAACGCCTGCCG
Source organism: Rhizobacter sp. (assembly GCA_031363645.1). Classification (GTDB taxonomy): domain Bacteria; phylum Pseudomonadota; class Gammaproteobacteria; order Burkholderiales; family Burkholderiaceae_C; genus LMDS01. Next base: position 20,435 of record JANLUW010000098.1, read on the forward strand.
GTGTTCGGCCGCAATGTGGTCGCCACGTCGCACCCGCAGGCTGCACAGGCGGGCTTGCGGATGCTGCACAACGGCGGCAACGCGGTCGATGCCGCGATCGCCACGGCCGCCGCGATGACGATCCTGGAGCCGGTCAGCAACGGGCTCGGCTCGGATGCATTCGCGCTGATCTGGGACGGCACGAAGCTGCACGGCCTGAACGCTTCCGGCCGCGCGCCGCAGGCCTGGACGCCCGACTATTTCAAACGCAAGCACGGCGCCGATGCGCGCACGCCGCCGGTTCGCGGCTGGGACAGCGTGACCGTGCCGGGCGCCGTCGCGAGCTGGGTCGCGATGAGCGAGCGCTTCGGCAAGTTGCCGTTCGCCGACCTGATGGCGCCGGCTTGCGAGATCGCCGAGCGCGGCTACGCGGTGCCAGTGGTGGTGCAGCAGAAGTGGGCGGCTGCCGTGCCGCTGTTGTGCGATCAGCCGGGCTTCGCGCAGGCCTTCATGCCGCACGGCCGCGCACCGCAGGTCGGCGAACTGTTTCGCTTCGCCGCTGCGGCGCGCTCGCTGCGTCTGATCGGTGAATCGAAAGGTGCGGCCTTCTACGGTGGCGAGATCGCGCAGGCCGCGGCCGTGCATGCGCGCGAACACGGTGGCGCGATCACTGCCCACGACTTCGCTGCCTACCGCCCCGAGTGGGTCGAGCCGATCGGCATGGACTACGCCGACAAGGACGGTTGCGACCACAGGATGCACGAGATCCCGCCGAACGGGCAGGGCATCGCGGCGCTGATCGCGCTCGGCATCGTCAAGCACTTCGACATCGCTTCGATGGCGGTCGACGGCATCGAGGCGCAGCATTTGCAGATCGAGGCGATGAAGCTCGCGTTCGCCGACACCTACCGTTTCGTCGCCGAGCCGGCGAGCATGGCCGTCACCGCTGCGCAGTTGCTCGATTCGGCCTACCTCGCGTCGCGCGCGAAGCTGATCGACCCGAAACGCGCGCAGGATTTCGGTCACGGCAACCCGGTCAAGGGCGGCACGATCTACCTGAGCGCGGCCGACGAGAGTGGCATGATGGTGAGCTTCATCCAGAGCAACTACCTGGGCTTCGGCTCGGGCATCGTGGTGCCGGGCTACGGCCTGTCGATGCAAAACCGTGGCCACGCGTTCAGCCTCGATGCGACGAGCCCGAATGTCGTCGCGCCCGGCAAGCGGCCGTTCCACACGATCATTCCGGCCTTCCTGACCCAGCCGAAGGCCGCGTCACTCCTTCCCCCGCTGGGGGAAGGCCAGGATGGGGGTCGCCAAGCCGTGATGAGCTTCGGCGTGATGGGCGCGAACATGCAGCCGCAAGGCCATCTGCAAACGCTGGTGCGCATGCTCAGCCACGGCCAGAACCCGCAGGCCGCGTGCGACGCGCCGCGCTGGCGCTTCAACGTCGGCGTCGAAATCAACGTCGAGTCGACGATGAACCCGGCCACCGTGGCC